>CAYOHM010000132.1:0-2763 GCA_964403785.1 uncultured Alistipes sp. | reverse complement strand
CTGAGTGAGCTGGGGAAGATATATATTGAGGAGTTAAACAAGTATAAAGAATAAATTACATTATGTCATTAATTGACTGCAAGTCTATTTATGTCTTATTTTCGCTTCTTTGTTTATTGCGTTTATATTTTAGCATCTTGCCATATCCGATTTTTTTATTTATAATGTAACGGGTACGAGTACCTTTTGACACTCATATCATTTTATTTAGGAGGATATGCAAATGGGTGGCTTTTTTGGCGTAGCTGCGAAAGAAAACTGTATTTTTGACCTGTTTTTTGGAACTGACTATCATTCACACCTGGGAACAAGGCGTGCGGGAATGGCAGTATATGGAGATAAGGGCTTTCATCGGTCAATCCATAACATTGAAGGAACGCCGTTTCGTACAAAGTTTGACGGTGAAGTAAATAATTTTGACGGCTACTATGGCATTGGCTGCATTTCGGATTATGAAGCTCAGCCTGTGTATGTGCGCTCACATCATGGTTCTTTTGCAATCACCACGGTTTCTAAGATTAACAATGCTGATGAGATTGTGGAAAATATTTTAAAGGACAGGGTGCATTTCTTTGAAATGACCAATGGTGAAATCAATTCAACCGAGCTGGTAGCTGCAATTATCGACCAGAAGGATAATCTGATTGATGGTATCAAATATGCACTTGATATAATTGACGGCTCTCTGTCGATGCTTATTCTTACACCGAAGGGCATTTATGCAGCCAGGGATAAGCTGGGAAGAACTCCTGTTGTTTTGGGCAAGAAAGAAGATGCAAGATGTGCAGCATTTGAAAGCTATTCATTTCTTAATCTTGGATATACACCGGATCGAGAGCTGGGTCCCGGTGAAATTGTTGTGTTTGATGCTGATGGTGTTAAGACGCTGGCAGCCCCGGGCGACAAGATGAAAATATGCACATTCCTGTGGGTATATTATGGTTATCCTGCGGCAACCTACGAAGGCGTAAATGTTGAACAGATGAGATATAACTGTGGCAAGCTTCTTGCCAGAAGGGATAATGTAGATGTTGATGTAGTGGCGGGAGTTCCTGATTCAGGTACGGCACATGCCATAGGCTATGCAAATGAGACTGGAATCCCATTTTCAAGACCGTTTATTAAGTATACGCCAACGTGGCCAAGATCATTTATGCCGACAATTCAGACCAAACGTGACCTTATTGCTCATATGAAGCTTCTTCCGGTGCATGACCTTATCAAGGATAAGAAATTGCTGCTGATTGATGATTCCATAGTAAGAGGCACACAGCTTCGTGAAACAACGGAATTTTTGTATGAGAGTGGAGCTAAGGAGGTACATATACGTCCTGCCTGTCCGCCGCTTCTTTTCGGCTGTAAATATCTGAATTTTTCGCGCTCCTCATCGGAAATGGAACTTATTGCAAGGAGAGTGATAGAAGAGCTGGAAGGCGGGGAAGTCACGCAGGAAATTCTTGAGGAGTATGCTGACCCTGATTCACAGAAGTACCAGAATATGGTTGACGGAATCTGCAAAAAACTCAACTTTACATCACTAAGGTTCCACAGACTGGACGATATGCTTGAAGCAGTCGGCATAGACCCGGACAAGATGTGCACGTATTGCTGGAACGGCAAGGAATAAAATAATCAGTAGATTGAGAAACTAAATAAATATATAGAAAGCAAGGTATAACACAAATGGAAAACGATTACGGTACAATAGTGTCATTCAGACCTGACATAAAAGTTGTGGATGCAACATTAAGAGATGGCGGTCTTGTTAATAATTTTGGATTTACACAGGAATTTGTAAAAGAATTATACAGGACAAATATTGCAGCAGGTGTTGATTATATGGAATTTGGATATAAGGCTTCTAAGGAGTTATTTGACCCAAAGGAATACGGAAAATGGAAATTTTCTGATGAGGAAGATATCCGTTCCATCGTCGGTGAAAATGATTCGCCGCTTAAGATATGTGTAATGGCGGATGTAGGAAGATGTGATTACAAGAAGGATATTTTGCCAAAAAACGAAAGTGTCATTGATATGATACGTGTCGCTACATATATACATCAGATTCCTACGGCTATCGAAATGATAGAGGATGCAAAGGCGAAGGGATATGAAGTGACGGTTAATCTTATGGCTGTTTCCAAGGTAAAGGATGAGGATTTGCATGATGGACTGGAACTTCTTGCGTCAAGTCCGGTTGATGCGATTTATCTTGTCGACAGCTTTGGTGCCTTCTACCCTGAGCAGGTAAGACGCCTTACGGCTACATATATGGCAGCAGCCGCCAGAACCGGTAAGAAGATAGGTATTCATGCGCATAATAACCAGCAGCTTGCTTTTGCAAATACAATAGAGGCAGCAGCTAACGGCGCGAGCTTCCTTGATGCAACAATGAGTGGAATGGGACGAGGAGCAGGAAACTGCTATATGGAATCATTACTTTCCTTCCTGCGTAATCCAAAGTACAATATTGTGCCGGTGCTTAATTTTGTAGAAAAATATATGAATCCGCTTAAAAACGGAAAGGATAAGTGGGGCTTTGACGTTCCTTATCTGATGACGGGCGTATTTAACAGCCATCCGTCCTCAGCGATAAAGTTTATCAAGGATGAGCGCGCCGACTATTCAAGGTTTTATCAGGAAATTATGGAAATGGACTAAGTATATATTAATTAAATCATAACAGACGTTTGCGAAACTAAGGCGGGTGCAGGCTGGCAGGGCACGTTTGCACTTGTGGTGTTTGCGGGTGCACTTATGAGG
>CAYOHM010000131.1:0-3264 GCA_964403785.1 uncultured Alistipes sp. | reverse complement strand
CCAAATATAAAGGTGAATCTGCGTCTGTATACGGATTACTCAAGAATTTATAATGATGTAATTACTAATATAGCGACAAATACCACGCCCGATGTCTGTATCACATATCCGGACCACATAGCGACGTACCTTACAGGTGATAATCTGGTGGTTGGGCTGGAGGAGCTGTTTAATAACGAGGAGTACGGACTTGGCGGAAGCAAGGTAAAATATGACGGCCCAACGCTTTCGGAAATAGTTCCGGAATACCTTGAGGAATGTGAATTCTCGGGACATTACTATGCACTTCCTTTTATGAGGTCAACGGAGTGCTGTTACATTAATAAGACCTTTGTGGAAAAGCTTGGCTATACGCTGCCGGATGAGCTTACATGGGATTTCATATGGGAGGTTTCGGACGCGGCGGCAAAACAGGATGAGAATGGCAATTATCTGGTAAACGGACAGAAGGTAATGATACCTTTTATCTATAAGTCAACCGATAATATGATGATACAGATGCTCAAACAAAAAAATGCAGCCTATTCTGATTTTAACGGAAATATCGGAATTTTTAATACGGTTACAAAGGACCTGCTCTCTGAGATAGCTGAGCATGCGCAGAAAGGTGCATTTTCAACCTTTAAGATATCGAGCTATCCTGCAAATTACCTTAATGCAGGACAATGTGTATTTGCAATTGATTCAACTGCAGGCTCTACATGGATGGGAAGCAACGCGCCGCTTAGCGATATAAGCGAGGATAAAATAGTTGAATTTGAGACGGAGGTAATGGCAGTACCTCAATTTGATACGTCAAATCCTCAGATGATATCACAGGGACCGTCGATTTGCCTGTTCAATAAAGGCGATTCGCAGCAGGTACTGGCATCATGGCTATTTATGCAGTATCTTCTTACAAATGATGTTCAAATCGGCTATTCGCAGACCGAGGGCTATGTTCCGGTCACATTAAAGGCAAGGCAGTCCGATGAATATATGGAGTACCTGTCCGATATCGGTTCGGATAATGATACTCACTATGAGGTTAAGATAAAAGCGACAAAGCTGCTCATTGATAATACCGAAAATACCTTTGTGACACCGGTATTTAACGGCTCCGCTTCACTTCGTGACGCTGCAGGACAGCTTATTGAAAATACAGTCAAAGCAGTAAGAAGAAAACAGACCGTGGATGATAAATTCTTTGAAGAATTATTCAGCGACGTGTCAGCACTGTACAGGCTCGACCAGATAAACGCCGGCAGCCAGTCCACCGGAAAGGAAGAGCTCGGCCCCCTTCCGTCAACCTCCGTAATTTTGCTATCAGCATTGGCAGCTGCGTGGTTCCTGATGCTGATGTATGTGATATGGGAGAGAGTAATAAAAAAGCGTCGGGCGTAAAAACTATTGATTTATTAATATTTTGGTGTATAATAGTTTCAATGTTCAAAAGAACATAAAAAATATTCTAGGTTAAAGAGGAGAAAGAAATGAAGAAACTTACAGCTTTTGTTTTAGCAGCAACAGCAGCATTTGCTCTTTGCGCCTGCGGCAACGCAAACACAAATACGGACAGTAATGCAAACAGCAATGCAAACAGCAATGCAGAAACCACAGCGGATGTTAAGTCCGAGGGAGTTCTGACGTATGCAGAATATGCAGCGGCAGATCTTGATTCACAGGTAGTAGTTGAGACATATGTGCAGGCTAAGCAGTCATGGTGGGATAATAAGGCAACTGTATATACACAGGATTATGACGGCGCTTATTTCCTTTACAATATGGCATGCACACAGGAAGATTACGAGAAGCTCACAACAGGTACCAAGATTAAGGTTACAGGTTATAAGTCAGAGTGGTCAGGTGAGGTTGAAATCGTAGATGCAACCTTTGAAATTGAGGAAGGCAGCTATGTAGCAGAAGCAACGGATGTTACTTCATTACTCGGAACGGATGATTTGATTGCAAAGCAGAACCAGTTTGTATCATTTAAGGGTATGACAGTGGAAGCAAGCAAGGATGCAAACGGCAATGATGTCGCATTCCTTTATAATTGGGATGGTTCAGGCGAGGACGGCAGTGACCTCTACTTTAATGTATCTTTAAACGGCAATACTTATACATTTACGGTTGAGTCATATCTGTGTGACAACACAACAGCAGTTTACAGTGCAGTTAAGAACCTTAATATAGGTGATAAGATTGATATGGAAGGTTTCCTTTACTGGTATGAGGGCGTAAACCCACACATCACTTCCGTAACAGCAGCAAATTAATATATAACAGCATTGAAAAGGGATTTGCAGAAATTGCAAATCCCTTTTTTGAACTTAAGATTTCGGATTGCGCAAAGGACAGGTTGAGAGCGATACCTTATCCGTAAGGACATTCAGACCGCAGTCCTTTAAAAAGTCACATAAAATCGGACGCGACTGCGGTGAGGTTGGACCGATGATTATCTCACCGATAAGGTCCGACAAATGCAGATTAAGCCTGCCGCACATTTTATTTAAATCAAGCGGATAGTATTTCTTAATACGATCCCTCGTGACGAAGTATTTAGGCTCTACGGCAAACTCGTTGGATATAAAGGGCGAAACTACAAGCCGGTATTCCTTTTCACTGGCAAATGAGGGGTGCTTATACGCCGCGGACTGAACCCACGCCATATTAACCAGGGTTTGAAGTCTCTTTTTGTTCTCGGAAAAAGCATCCGATTCCTTTATGAGTGAATAGAATTCGTTTACCAGAGGATGGTCCTTGACGTCTCCCTGATAAAAAACCTCCTGAAGAGATATGGCACCTCCGACCATTTTATCGATTAAGTCACCCTTAAATGCAATGCACACACCCTGTCCTTTATAACCGTAACGCTCCCACTGTGCCGCATCATCCCTGTGCTTGGAAAAGCATGCGGCGTAGGCAGAGTAGTGGAATTCCTCCTCCATCTCACCTTCAAAGAAATTCTCCGTATTGTGTGCCTTCTCAAATTCCCTCTCGGCGTAAAGCCTTTCAGTGACAGCTTTTCCGATTCCGTCCATAAAAAAACGCATCTCTGAAGCGTCATTCATATTAAGAAGATTATTAAGTCTTAATTCCGCACATCGGATTATTCCGTCAAATGCGGCAAAATCTGTATAGTGGTATAACATATTATCACCTTTTTAATATAAATTTTGTGAATATATTATATCACAATTTATTATGTTGTGTCTGCAAATATATTTTTCTTGAGTTTCCGTATTTTTTATTTTAAGGTGCTATGAAGCGTAGCTTCATAAG
>CAYOHM010000130.1:0-3301 GCA_964403785.1 uncultured Alistipes sp. | reverse complement strand
TATGCCAATTAAATTATGTTAATATTTTAGGAGGAATTATGAGTAAGTATACCAAGCAGGATATTATCAGAATGGTAGAGGAGGAGGATGTAGAGTTTATCCGTCTGCAATTTACTGATATTTTCGGAATTTTGAAGAATGTTGCAATCACAAAGAGCCAGCTTGAGAAGGCTCTGGACAACAAGTGTATGTTTGATGGTTCGTCCATTGAGGGCTTTGTAAGAATCGAGGAGTCGGATATGTATCTGTATCCGGATCTTGACAGCTTTGTTATTTTCCCATGGAGACCGCAGCAGGGTAAGGTGGCAAGACTTATTTGTGACGTATATACATCGGATTGCAAGCCATTTGAAGGAGACCCGCGTTATGTACTGCGCCGCGCAATTAAGGATGCAGCAGATATGGGTTACACCTTTAATGTTGGTCCTGAGTGCGAGTTCTTCCTTTTCCATACGGATGAAGTCGGTCAGCCGACAACCAATTCACATGAGAAAGCAGGATATTTTGATCTCGGACCTGCGGATTTCGGTGAAAATGTAAGACGTGATATGGTTCTTACTCTTGAGGATATGGGTTATGAAATCGAGGCTTCACATCATGAATGTGCTCCGGCACAGCATGAAATTGACTTTAAGTACGGTGAGGCGCTTAAGGCCGCGGATGATATTATGACCTTTAAGCTTACTGTTAAGACAATTGCCAAAAGACATGGCCTTTACGCTACATTTATGCCAAAGCCAAAGTACGGCATGGCAGGTTCTGGTATGCATCTTAATATGTCACTGTTTAAGAATGGCAAGAATGCATTTAATGACCCGAAGGATGAAAATGGTCTTAGTGAGACAGCATACCATTTTATTGCCGGAATTATGGCACATATGAATGGTATTGCCGCAATAACCAATCCTCTGGTTAATTCATATAAGAGACTTGTGCCGGGATATGAAGCACCGATTTATGTGGCATGGTCAGCTAAGAACAGAAGTCCTCTTATAAGAATCCCTGCTGCAAGGGGCAACGGAACAAGAACGGAGCTCAGATGCCCTGATTCGGCTGCCAATCCTTATCTTGCACTTGCCGTGTGCCTTGAAGCCGGTCTTGACGGAATCAGAAAGGGTCTTGTACCTCCTAAGAGCGTGGACTGCAATATTTTTGAACTTTCAGAGCGCGAGATGAAGGCGAGAAAAATAACAAGTCTTCCTGCAAATCTCGGTGAGGCAATAGAAGGCCTTGAAAAGGATAAATACATAGCAGGTGTGCTTGGAGAGCATGTTTTCCAAAAGTACACAGAGGCGAAGAAAAAAGAGTGGGCGTTATTTAATGAATATGTTTCAGACTGGGAAGTTGACCGATACCTTGCAAAGTATTAGTATATGTTCTGTGCGAATTTGAGGGTAGAAAATTATTATGAAAACGACAAATATCATTGTGGCATTTCCCAAGGCTGAGGATGCTAGGAACATAAAGTCCGTTTTAAACCGATGCGGATTTAATGTGACAGCCTCCTGTACATCAGGAACACGCGTGTTGGAATTGGTGGATAATCTCGACGGCGGAATTGTTGTGTGCGGCTACAAGCTCACGGATATGGTTTATACTGAGCTTAGCGAATCACTTCCAAGGTATTTTAAGGTACTGCTGGTTGCCTCGGAGGGCAGATGGAATGAGCGTGAGGATACGGACGTAGTATTCGTCCCGATGCCGATTAAGGTGCATACACTTAGCGACACACTTAATATGATGATTGAGACGCAGCTTATTATGCGTCAAAAAAACCGCAAACAGCCTAAAATTCGTAATGAAAAGGAACAAAAGCTTATTTTGGAGGCTAAGGTACTGCTTATGGAGCGCAACTCCATGACTGAGGATGAAGCGCATAAATACATTCAGAAATGCAGTATGGACAGCGGAAATAGTCTGGTTGAGACAGCCGGTATGGTTATGAGTATCTATGGTTAGCTGAGGCTGACCATAGATTTTTTTAAGTACGGGATAGTGAAGGAGAAGGTTATATGAAATTTACAAAAATGCAAGGCTGCGGAAATGATTATGTGTATGTTGACTGTACAAGTAAAACCTTGGATAATCCGGCGGCTGTTGCCATAAAGGTTAGTGACAGACATTTTGGAATCGGTTCGGACGGTCTTATTCTTATCAAATCTTCTGATAAAGCTGATTTCTTTATGGAGATGTATAATCAGGATGGCTCGAGGTCTGCAATGTGCGGAAACGGAATAAGATGCGTCGGAAAGTTTGTGTATGATAAGCAGCTTACGGATAAGACAAGCATTGCAATCGATACTCTCGCAGGGATAAAGTACCTGGACCTTAATGTTGAGAACGGTAAGGTGGCATCTGTTAAGGTAAATATGGGAAGTCCTATACTTGAGGCGGACAAGATTCCGGTTGTCTCGGATAAATGTCCGGTTATAAATGAGCCGATTAATGTTGCTGGTAAAGAATACAGGATGACCTGTGTTTCTATGGGAAATCCTCATGCAATAGTGTATGTGGATTCGACAGATGACCTGCCGCTTGACAAAATAGGTCCGCTTTTTGAAAATCATCCAAAATTCCCTGAAAGAACCAATACCGAATTTATCCAGGTGCTGGGAAGGGACAGTCTTAAAATGCGTGTGTGGGAAAGAGGTTCCGGCGAGACGCTTGCATGCGGTACGGGAGCCTGTGCCTCATTGGTTGCCAGCGTATTAAACGGAGTGTCTGATAATAAGGCAACTCTGCATTTGCTTGGCGGTGACCTTAAGATAGAGTGGAATCGTGAGAAAAACCTTGTATTTATGGAGGGCCCTGCGGTAACGGTATTTGAGGGCGAAATAGATATTTAAAAAATATGCGGCAGGTCTTTACTAAGGCTTGCCGCATAAATATTAATCCCTGCTGAATTCGGTCAGCTTAAGGGCTGGATTTCTCTCCTCAACCATGCCGACGGACCAGCTGTTAATAAAAAGCAGGAGAGGATTATCTTTTAAGTCCTTGATTTTCTTCATATCGGATGTACCTACAATACGGTTGACATCAATTTCGGTTTTGTTGGCAATCCAGCGTATGTGCTCATACGGAAGGGGCTCAAGACGTATCTGTACGCCATATTCACTCTCAAGACGGAATTTTAATACATCAAACTGAAGTGTGCCGACGACGCCCACGATGATTTCCTCCATACCGGTGTTAAACTCCTGAAAAATCTGAATGGCGCCCTCCTGTGCAATCTGGCTTATTCCCTTAACAAACTGTTTCCTCTTCATTGTATCAATCTGACGGACTCTTGCAAAGTGTTCCG
>CAYOHM010000129.1:0-3432 GCA_964403785.1 uncultured Alistipes sp. | reverse complement strand
TGGTCGGCATAATCATTCTGATTTTAATTGCAGTTTTATACTGGTTTTTCGGAACGGAATTCGGTTCATCCATAAGAGCTACAGGCTGTAACGGCAATATGGCAAGAGCGCAGGGAATCAATACCGATTTTAATAAGGTATTCGGACTTATGCTTTCAAATGGAATAGTGGCATTTTCGGGAGCGCTTCTTGCACAGTATCAGGGCTTTGCAGATATAAATATGGGGCGTGGCGCGATTGTAATCGGTCTTGCAGCCGTTATTATAGGAGAGGCAGTTTTTAAAAAGATATTCCACAACTTTGCACTCCATCTGCTTGCTGTGGCAATCGGCTCAATCATATACTATCTGGTGTACCAGTTCATTATCTGGCTCGGACTTGATACGGATTTACTTAAGCTTTTATCTGCGTTGGTGGTCGCAGTTTTCCTTGGCATACCACATCTTCAGAAAAAATATTTCAGCAGGACTTCTAACAGAAAGGCGGGAGATGCAAATGCTTGAATTAAGAGATATTTATAAGACCTTTAACGCAGGAACACAGAATGAAAGAAAAGCCTTGAGAGGAGTTTCACTGACACTCAATGACGGTGATTTCGTCACGGTAATAGGCGGCAACGGAGCCGGAAAATCAACAACACTCAATGCCATTGCGGGAGTATGGCCGGTAGATTCCGGCAGCATCCTGATTGACGGCACGGATATAACGAAGCTCTCCGAGCATAGGAGAGCAAAATATCTCGGAAGAGTATTTCAGGACCCGATGACCGGTACGGCAGCTACAATGTCAATCCTTGAAAATATGGCAATCGCCGCAAGACGAGGTAAGAGCAGAGGACTTAAGTGGGGCGTAACCAAGGAAGAGAAAGAATTATATATGGAAATGCTTAAGAAAGTCGACCTTGGACTTGAAGACCGCCTTACAAGTAAGGTAGGCCTTTTGTCAGGAGGACAAAGACAGGCACTAACCCTTATAATGGCAACCATACAAAAGCCGCAGCTCCTTCTGCTTGATGAGCATACGGCAGCACTCGACCCCAAAACAGCCAAGAAAGTGCTGGAATTAACCGATGAGGTCATAACAGAAAACAAACTCACGGCAATAATGATAACACATAATATGAAGAATGCAATCACATACGGCAACCGCTTGGTAATGATGAGCGAAGGCAGGATAATATATGACGTATCCGGCGAAGACAAAAAGAAACTGCAGGTATCCGACCTCCTCGCCAAATTCGAACAAGCCAACGGCGCTGAATTTGCCAATGACCGTATGCTGCTCTCATAAAAAAGAAACGCATAAAGGGAAAAATCTCCCATATATTTTATTATTATAAGAATAAAATATATGGGGGATTTTTTGTGCAAAAAATAATTTCAAAACTTCTGGTTATGCTAATAAGCGTAAACCTTCTATGCCTTAAATTTACAGGCGTCATTCTGCACGCCGAGCCGCAGATAAGCGCGCCGTCGGCGATACTCATTGAAGCCTCGACAGGAACAGTAATTTATGAAAACAATGCGGACGAAAGACTTCACCCCGCAAGTGTAACCAAGATAATGACACTCATTCTCATATTTGACGCATTGGAAAGCGGAAAAATCAGTCTGGAGGATGAGGTGACGGTTTCCGAGTATGCCGCCTCAATGGGAGGAAGTCAGGTATACCTTGAAGCAGGCGAAAAACAGACGGTGGAAACAATGATTAAATGTATTGCGGTTGCCAGTGCAAATGATGCCAGTGTAGCTATGGCAGAATATGTGTGGGGAAGTGAGAGCGAATTTGTCGCGAAAATGAATGAGCGCGCAAAAGGCCTCAATATGAGTGGCGCCAACTTCGTAAACTGCTGCGGTCTGGATGAGGATGAACATCTTATGACGGCAAGGGACATCGCATTAATGAGCCGTGAACTCATCACAAAATATCCGCAGATACATAACTACTCCGGCATATGGATGGATACAATCATACATACTACTAAGAGGGGAAGCAGTGAGTTTGGACTAACCAATACAAACAAACTTATGAAGCAGTATGAATGGGCAACAGGACTAAAAACCGGCTCAACAAGTCTGGCAAAATGCTGTTTATCCGCAACCGCTGACAGGAACGGAATAGAGCTGATTGCGGTAATAATGGCTGCACCCACCAGCAAGGACAGATTTGCCGATGCCATAAGCCTGCTAAATTACGGATATGGCATCTGCAATCTGTATGTGGACGAAAACGGTCCTGTAATCCCCAAGGTATCGGTAAAAGGAGGCAAAAAAGAAGAAATAACGGCAATCTCCGAAAAAGAATTCACCCATCTGTTTGTAAACTCGGAAAACACAGACAACATAACGAGCCACATAGAAATGCTTGAAAACATCACCGCCCCCGTAGCCATAGGAGATGTCCTCGGCAGCATCATATATGAAATAGATGGAAATGTAATCGGCACTGTCGATATAATAGCAGCCGAGGAAGCACCAAAAGCAGTCTACACAGATTACCTAAAAAACATCCTTCAAATCTGGGGCGATATGATATAGGGCAATTATCTAATATATAAAAATAAAAGCTCGCTAATATGACACAACCTGTGATATAATCAACTAGATGAAGATTTATATTAGGAGGCCACACATGAAAAATTTCAGAACCGCTTCATACCTCACCTTCGGTGCCCTTACCCTCGCCCTCGTCTTTGCCGCAGGGCTTCTGTTTCAACGCTCCGACGTGGCGGCACAGCTTACGGACAGAATATCAGCCTCAAATAATTTTTATGATGACTGGGAGGGCAGGAAGGTTGCGTGGTATGGTGACAGCCTTACAGAACTCTACTATCACTGTGATATGGTAAATCAGTACTTTAACTTTGATGGTTATAACTGTGGCATTAGAGGCGCTGCGGTATCCAATGTAAATGACAGCTCCATAGATCTGTGGAGGGAGGAAAGACTGCATCAGTCAGGTATAGAAATACCTGATGATGTTGAAGTGATTATAATTATGGCAGGCACTAATGACTGGTGCGCGAGTGTCGAGCTTGGCGATAAGAAGCTGACCTTTGACGGCAGCGGCGAGCCGGATGTGGATGTCAATACCTTCTACGGCGCGGCACATATGATGTTTTACAATATATCGCGCAGCTACCCGGATGCCTATGTTCTGGTAGCCGGAACGCCGATTGTTGCAAGCAACACCTATAATCTGTATAACCAGATTGGACTTACTGCCTTTGACTATGGCGACGCTCTGTGCGAGGCAGCGTCAATGTGGGGCTACCAGTCCTTTAATATCAGTGAAATGATGGGCATAAATGTCAATAACATAGAGGATATGGACGGTGAGATGTATGAGGGCATACATTTTACGGAGGGTGCAGCAAGAAAAGCGGCAAATGTAATAATTCAGGAAATATCCTCAAGAAGGTACTATTAGGGG
>CAYOHM010000128.1:0-3448 GCA_964403785.1 uncultured Alistipes sp. | reverse complement strand
AAGATATTATTAATTTTCCTGCGTTATACCCAGATTATATTTTTTAAGGAATGTTATATACTCCTTTTCTGAGATTGGCTTTGAAAACAAATATCCCTGATAATAGTCACAGCCAAGGCTTCTTAGCATGTTCCTCATTTCCACGGTTTCAACGCCCTCCACAACTATCTTTTTATGTATTGCCCTCAGCATTTCCATTGTACTCTTTAATATGGCATAAGCCTCTTCGCTTTCCATTGCAGGCCAAAGTATACCCTTATCAATCTTTACCAGCTCAACAGGAAAATGCAGCAAATAGCTTGCCGATGAAAAGCCCGAGCCATAATCATCAAGTGAGAAGCCCGAACCATTGCTTATAAGCTCCTCCATATTCTTCTTCATAACCGATTCATTTGACATCGCCGCCGTCTCAGTGATTTCGAAATTAAAACACTGTGCCGGAATATTGTACTTATTCATTGTATCAATCAGCTTCTTTGAGAGATTTTCCCTCATAAGCTGAAGCATCGACAGGTTAACCTCTACATATTTAACACCGAGCTCCTGCAATTTGCTCTCATTCCAGAACCGGCATACATTTTCAAAAACAAGGTCGCCTATTTCCGTAACCATACCATTTCTCTCCGCAAGCGGAACAAACTCCTCGGAGCTTATATATCCCATCTCATTGTCAGGAAGTCTTACAAGCGCTTCTGCCGAAGCGAAATTACCCGTATGCTCGGAAAAAATAGGCTGATAACATATCTGGAAATTTTTCTCCGTAATCGCATTCCTTACGATTTGCATAATATGCTCCTCGCGGTGCTTTTTCTCCATACTCTCGCCGGAAGAAAACGAAATATCCTCTCCTCCTCCATGCTCCCTGTTATGAAGACCGTACTCGATTGCTTCACTGACTTCGGCAGCATTCTGTGCAAAATCCGGATACTGCACCACCGTATAATACGGCTTGAGTGCTATATCAAAATTCAGCTCTTTTATGATATATTCATTCTGCATCTTAATAAAATCGGTAAACTGTGTACGCTCGACATTAGCATTCAGTATTACCGCAAATTTCATTGCACCCAGATAAAAAACATTCTCCTTGCCGAATCTCTCCTGTAATATACTGATAAGCGAAAGCTTAAGCTTATCTATATTGTCCTTATCCAGTGCCTTTATGATAAATCTGATATTTTCAAATGCAACTGCCACCACCGAAAACTTTGAATTTTTGTCAATTCTTCTGGTAATATCAAGATTAAAGGCTCTTACATTGTAGCAATAGGTGTTCTTGTACATATAATCCGCCGGATTTTCAAGTGAAATATACAGCACCATATACAGGGCAGAGCATACAAAATTTCCAATCAGTGCAGTCTGGAAAACTGCCTGCAGCAGCACAGCAGCGGTCATTGCGCAGGCGTAGGCAGCACATGCGATTAACTGATTACGGTTAATCTTCCTGTGATTCTTCGCTATAAATCTCACCGCGCTGACAAGCATAACAAATGCTCCGACATAAAGAACAAAGAATAAATAACCATGCCTGTAATTATAATTCTCATCAAAATAAAAAATAAAATGAGTAACAGGGTTTGTGAGGATAAGCAGCGCTTCAAGCGCAATGATAACCTTCCACAGACGGTTTTCAAAGCCTGTCGCAGCATCACCCTTGACCACCATAAGAGCATATGCGTAAAACAGTGCTCCGATGGTGTTGTAGCTCAACAAATACAGCATATTTACCAAATAATTAATCCACACCGGAATATCACGGGCACACGATACCGTAAATGCTGAAATAAAATCAGTGAAGGAGGAAATGAAGGTAACCACCACGATTGTAAAAAACATTGCACCGGACTTAGTCGGGTAGCCCCTCCTTGTTGCATACATTATCATTATAATCATACAAATAGCAAGCGCCGCAACATCATACTGATATATATACAACATTTTCTCACCCCCTGACTTAAAAAACTCCCATTACCTAACCTGTTATTTCATTATCTCATACTTTTCACAAAAAGAACATATTTTTAAAACTTAAATTATAATTTAATTATAATTTACTTTACAACGACCTTCTTAAATGATTTCTTACCCTTCTTAAATACAATACCATTTGCGAAATCCTCAATCGTGTATGTCTTTCTGAAATCCGTTTCTTTCTCACCGTCAACTACAAGACCGCCCTGTTCAATGGCTCTCCTTCCCTCCGAGCGCGTAGGAACCAGCTCTGCCTTGACAATGACAGAAACAACATCAATCACTCCGTCCGTAAAATCCTCACTGCTAAGCTCGGCAGTCGGCATATTCTCCGAGTCACCTCCGCCAAATACAGCTCTTGCCGCTGCCTGTGCCTTTGCGGCTTCCTCATCGCCATGTACAAGCTTTGTAAGCTCAAATGCAAGGATTTCCTTGGCTGTATTGAGCTGGCTTCCCTCCCAGGCTGCCATTTTCTCTATCTCCTCAAGTGGGAGGAAGGTAAGCATCTTCATACACTTAATTACATCCGCATCATCAACATTTCTCCAATACTGGTAGAAATCGTATGGTGAAGTCTTTTCAGGGTCCAGCCATACCGCACCGGACTGGGTTTTTCCCATTTTCTTGCCCTCTGAGTTAAGAAGCAGATTTATAGTCATCGCATATGCATCCTTGCCAAGCTTGCGCCTGATAAGCTCAGTTCCGCCGAGCATATTACTCCATTGATCGTCTCCGCCAAACTGCATATTACATCCATACTTCTGGAATAATGCGTAAAAATCATAGCTCTGCATAATCATATAATTGAACTCAAGAAAGCTTAATCCCCTTTCCATCCTCTGCTTATAACATTCTGCGGTAAGCATCCTGTTTACGCTGAAATGAGGTCCGACATCCCTAAGAACCTCAACATAATTAAGATTCATAAGCCAGTCGGCATTATTAACCATAAGAGCCTTTCCGTCAGAAAAATCAATAAAACGGCTCATTTGCTTTTTAAAACATTCACAGTTGTGCTGAATCGTTTCAACCGTCATCATCTGTCTCATATCGGTTCTTCCCGAAGGGTCACCAATCATTGCCGTACCGCCGCCGATAAGTGCAATTGGCTTATTACCTGCCATCTGAAGCCTCTTCATAAGACAAAGTGCCATAAAATGACCAACATGAAGGCTGTCTGCTGTCGGATCAAACCCAATATAAAAAACTGCCCTGCCATTATTTACAAGGTCTTTAATTTCCTTTTCATCTGTCACCTGTGCAATCAGCCCTCTGGCAACCAGCTCATCATAAATTGTCATATTACATTTCTCCTTTTACCGATTTTGTCGATTAGCAATCAATGATTATATTATTTTTTTCGGTAAATGTCAACAAAGTACCCAAATTCGCAAACTCACAATTAGAGAAACCTCTTGAAATATCAGACATAAGATGATAATATCTAATTAAACAGAAAGCACCCACTCCAAAG
>CAYOHM010000127.1:0-3486 GCA_964403785.1 uncultured Alistipes sp. | reverse complement strand
GATAAAGAACAAAATCGGCACTAAAAGTGACGGTAGCATATTAAGGGTCTTACAGTCCTTAATCTTGAGTATTCCAAGTCCCGAACTAAAAATCAAAATTCCTCCGACCACGGACAACTCAGCAAGAAGTGATTCTGAAAAAAATGCTGCCGATAAATATTTGGCAACAACATATATAAGACCCTGCCAGCAAAAAAGAACCGGTGCTGCAAGCATCATACCAACTCCGTATGTCGATGCAAGTACCATTGATGTCACAAAATCCAGTGTTGCATTTGTAAAAAGATAGGTGTAATCCTTATTTACAGCTGCCATCACAGGTCCTAAAATTGACAGCGTACCAATACAATACATCAAAATCCCCGTTGCAAGTCCCTGCCCCAGATTCGATTTTGAATGTGAATTGACGGCAGACTGGAATCTCGTATCCAAATCAAGCATTGTCCCGACAAGACTTCCAACTGCAAGACTTACAATAAAAAGCACCGGGTAGCTGCTTTTTGACATATGGGACACAACACCGTTTACACCGATTGCACATGCCGCAAGCCCCATTGCCGTATACATAGCATTCTGATATTTCTCTTTGATTCCCTTCTTAAGCAAACTTCCTATAAAACTTCCTGCAAGAATCGTGCAGGTATTAACAATAGTTCCTAACATTATGTAACCTCATCCATATATGTGATTTACGCCTTGGTTCTAATCTCCAGCTCCGGCATTGTAGAAGCTGCCTTGGTATTGGCTGCAAGAGAAGATGTAATAAACGTATTTGCCGCTATTACAGAATTTTCTCCGATAACCGTATCCCCGCCGAGAACAGTTGTGTTTGCATAAATAACGACGTTATTTTCAATTGTCGGATGACGTTTGACACCGGATAACTGCTGTCCCTTTCTCGTAGAAAGAGCGCCGAGCGTAACACCCTGATAAATCTTAACATTATTTCCAATCGATGTTGTCTCACCGATAACAATACCCGTGCCGTGATCAATAAAGAAATACTCACCAATCACAGCACCCGGATTAATGTCAATACCTGTCTTGCCATGTGCGTGCTCCGTCATAATTCTCGGAATAAACGGAACATTTAATTCATAAAGCACGTGGGCGTATCTGTATATCGTAATCGCATAAAGTCCCGGATAAGAGAAAATAACCTCCTCCTTGCTCTTGGCTGCCGGATCTCCTGCAAGTGCTGCATCAACATCCTTAAGCAGCATACCCTGAATCGACGGAATCCGGTTTATAAATTCCAATGTGAGCTTTTCAGCACTATTGTTTAGTTCCCCATAATCCGCTTCTTTGCCGTATGCAAGGGCTATTTTAATTTGTTTGAAAAGCTTTTCGTATATAACTGAAAGTGTACTTCCGGCAAAATTTTCTTTAGAAACATATGCCATATTCTCACTGCCAAAAAATCCCGGATATGTTATCTTTCTAAGTTCGCCGACTATCTCAATGATAATATCCCTGTTTGGAAGCTTCTGACCTAATGCAACGTCAAAAAGCTTCTGTACATCATAGTTATCCTTAAGTTCTGACGCAACTTTTTTAATTTCCTGCATTACACGATTATCCATATTAGCAAATTCCATGTTATTTTCTCCATATTAACATATTCTGATTTGTGGCAATTATGAATCAAACAAATCCTAAAGTTTCTCCTCTATGTCCTTTACCGGCTTTTCAAGTCCTTCAATCTCTACTCCACTCTTTTGTGAATAGTCCCAAAGCGCTGCATGAATTGCCTCTTCAGCAAGCAATGAACAATGTATCTTAACCGGAGGAAGACCATCCAATGCCTCCATTACTGCTTTATTCGTTATGCCCATGGCTTCTGTTACTGTCTTTCCTTTAAGCAGCTCCGTTGCCATGCTGCTTGTTGCAACCGCTGCACCGCAGCCGAATGTCTTAAACTTTGCATCCTCTATTACATCATCCTTAATATCAAGATACATTCTCATAATATCGCCACATTTGGCATTGCCAACCGTTCCGACACCTGAAGCATTTTCAATTTCCCCGACATTCCTCGGATTTGAAAAATGATCCATAACCTTCTCGCTATACTCAAATACCTGACTCATAAGCTCCTCCTATTATCAAAATTATTTTATTTACTTCTGTGACTTCACAAAATCCTCATAAAGAGGTGACATACTGCGAAGCCTTTCCACAATTTTCTTAAGTTCATCAACTACATAATCTATATCTTCTTTATTAGTCCTGTCGGATAGTGTAATTCTTAGTGAACCATGGGCTATCTCATGAGGAAGTCCGATTGCCAGAAGCACATGTGACGGGTCAAGAGAACCCGAAGTGCAGGCCGAACCGCTTGACGCGCATATTCCCTTCTGGTCCAGCAATATGAGCAGTGACTCACCCTCTATATATCTGAAGCTGAAGTTTGCATTATTTGACAAACGCTCAGTTGCATGTCCATTATACTTTGTATACGGAATCTCATCAAGCACTCTCTTTACAAGATAATCCCTGAGATTCTTCTCATACTCAGCTCTTTCCTTCTGCTTACGCGCGGCAATCTCGGTTGCTTTACCGAATCCCACAATACCCGGAGTATTATGTGTTCCTGCCCTTTTGCTTCTTTCCTGTGCACCGCCATGAATAAATGCGCCTATCTTAACGCTGTCCCTTATATAAAGGATTCCAACTCCCTTAGGTCCGTTTATTTTATGTCCGCTGGCGCTGAGCATATCAATATTAAGCTCGTCCACATTTATCGGAACATGTCCATATGCCTGAACTGCATCCGTGTGAAACCATATTCCATGCCTATGGGCAATCTCACCTATTTCTTTAATCGGCTCTATTGTTCCTATCTCATTGTTTGCAAACATTACTGAAATTAAAATGGTATCCTCTCGAATGGCCTTTTCCAATGCATCAGGATTAACCCTGCCGTACTCATCCACATCAAGATATGTCACCTCAAAGCCAAGCTTTTCAAGATATTCACAGGTATGCAATATTGCATGATGCTCTATTTTTGTTGTTATGATATGCTTTCCTGCATCTTTCTTAGCAAATGCCGTAGCAATAAGTGCCCAATTGTCCGACTCACTTCCGCCGCCGGTAAAATATATTTCCTTAGATTTTGCTCCGAGAAAATCGGCAACCGTATCCCTCGCTTCATCTATTGCCTTCTTGGCCTTTCCCGCGAAGGAATATATACTGGACGCATTTGCATATAAATCTTCAAAATAAGGCTTCATCGCCTCATATACTTCCTCATCCAGCGGTGTTGTTGCCGCGTTATCCAAATAAATCAACTTGTCCATAATCCGTACCTCGCTCTGTATTTACTTACACTATACTTATACTACCCATTTACCTACTGTGTCAATAGGTAATTAACTTGAGTTTCCGTATTTTTTTATTTTAAGGTGCTATGAAGCGTAGCTTCATAAGCAATTCTTGTGCAAAATTACCATATCACTTTGTGATATGTACCTTAAAATAAAA
>CAYOHM010000126.1:0-3499 GCA_964403785.1 uncultured Alistipes sp. | reverse complement strand
ATATGTAATTAAAATTATTCTTGAAAATATTTTGATTATACAATATAATAAAAAATAGCTTTATAATGCCCGAGAACGGGTTATCTATTAAAGGGAGGATTTAATAAAATGGCAAAGGCAAAATTTGAGAGAACTAAGGCCCATTGTAACATTGGTACCATTGGTCACGTAGATCATGGTAAGACAACATTAACAGCTGCTATTACTAAGGTTTTAGCAGAGAGAGTTCCTGGTAATGAGAAGGTAGATTTTGAGAATATTGATAAGGCTCCGGAAGAAAGAGAAAGAGGTATCACAATTTCTACAGCTCACGTAGAGTACCAGACAGAGAAGAGACACTATGCACACGTTGACTGTCCGGGTCATGCTGACTACGTAAAGAACATGATCACAGGTGCTGCACAGATGGATGGCGCTATCCTTGTAGTTGCCGCAACAGATGGTGTTATGGCTCAGACAAAGGAGCATATCCTCCTTTCACGTCAGGTAGGTGTACCTTATATCGTAGTATTTATGAATAAGTGCGATATGGTTGATGATGAAGAACTTCTTGAATTAGTTGAGATGGAAATTACAGAGCAGCTTGAAGAATATGATTTCAAGGATTGCCCAATCATTAAGGGTTCTGCACTTCAGGCTCTTAACGATCCAATGGGTCCTTGGGGCGATAAGATTATGGAACTTATGAATACAATTGATGAGTATGTTCCAGATCCAGTTCGTGAGACAGATAAGCCATTCCTTATGCCAGTTGAGGATATCTTCACAATTACAGGTCGTGGTACAGTTGCTACAGGTAGAGTAGAGCGTGGTACTCTTCATCTCAATGAGGAAGTTGAAATCGTTGGTGTTAAGGAAGAGAAGCAGAAGACTGTTGTAACAGGTATCGAAATGTTCCGTAAGCTTCTTGATGAGGCTCAGGCTGGTGATAATATCGGTGCTCTTCTTCGTGGTATCCAGAGAACAGATATCGTTCGTGGACAGGTTCTTGCTAAGCCTAACACTGTAACATGCCATAAGAAGTTTACAGCTCAGGTTTACGTATTAACAAAGGATGAAGGTGGTCGTCATACTCCATTCTTCAACAACTATCGTCCACAGTTCTATTTCAGAACAACAGACGTAACAGGTATTTGTAACTTACCTGCAGGTACAGAAATGTGTATGCCTGGTGATAACGTAGAAATGACTATTGAGCTTATTCACCCAATCGCTATGGAGCAGGGTCTTACATTCGCTATCCGTGAGGGTGGTCGTACAGTAGGTTCAGGCCGTGTTGCTTCTATCATTGAGTAATCAATAGAAATACAGTAAAATCAAGCCTTCCAGCGTTTTCGCTGGGAGGCTTTTTTAGAATTGAATATGACAGAGATTATTTATAGTAAATATATAGGAGAGCAATATTATGCTAAACCAATTTTCAAGGACTCAGCTCGTTTTTGGAGCTGACAATATGGAACGACTTAAAAACGCCAGAGTAGCAGTATTTGGCGTTGGAGGCGTTGGAGGATATACCGTAGAAGCGTTAGCCCGAAGCGGCGTGGGAACGCTCGACTTAATTGATGATGACAAGGTATGTTTGACCAATATTAACAGACAGATACTTGCAACCAGAAAGACGGTAGGAAAATATAAGGTGGATGTGGCTAAAGAGAGGATACTTGAGATTAATCCGGATGCAAAGGTTAACATTTATAAAATGTTCTATCTGCCGGAAACAAAGGACCAGTTTAATTTTGAAGACTATGACTATGTAGTGGATGCGATTGATACAGTCACAGGCAAAGTACAGCTGGTTATGCAGGCACAGGAGGCGGGAACTCCTATTATAAGCAGTATGGGAGCAGGAAACAAAATTAATCCTGCACAGTTCGAGGTGGCAGATATTTATAAGACCTCGGTATGTCCATTGGCAAAGGTAATGCGAAGGGAACTAAAAAAGCGCGGGATAAAGAAACTTAAGGTAGTGTATTCAAAAGAAAAGCCAATCAAACCTTCTGAGGATATGTCAATAAGCTGCAGGGCGCATTGTATCTGCCCGCCGGGAACGGTAAGGAAGTGTACAGAAAGACGGGATATACCGGGGAGCACTGCATTTGTACCATCTACGGTGGGGCTGATTATTGCGGGCGAAGTAATAAAAGATATTTTGAAATTTTACAATTAGAAGCATATTTTGATACATTTTTAGTTTCACAAATGCATTTTATGTGGTAGAATGTTCTACATATGAGGGATGAAATGTGTAAGTGCGATTTGGGGAGGAGATTATGAATGATTCAATTAATATGGCGGAGATTTTGATAGTAAATATTACCGGAATCTTTTGCCTGCTGTTTCTTATTATTTCAAAGTATGCCAACAAGTCAACCAAGAGGGTAGGAGAATCTCTGTTTAGCTTCATGATTGTTGTTAATATATTGATGCTTATTACAGAGACTATTTCATTTGTAATTGACGGCAGGTCGGGAAAAGCAATTTATATTATGCAGTATATAGTCAATGCCTTTTTGATTATAGGTTCAACGCTGATGGGGTATATATGGTGTCTTTTCGTTGAGTTTAAGATACACCATAGCTTGAAGAGGGTTAATAAAGCAGCGGTTGCACTGGCAGTACCGGCGGCGCTTAATACACTCTTTGTAATACTTGATTGTTTTGGGTTAGAATTATTCTTTTACATATCAAAGGACAATGTTTATATAAGGGGAAAACTTTATATGCTGGCATATGTCTTTATATGTTTTTACTATGTATACAGCATTGTGGTGGTATTTGCTGCACAGCATAGGGGCAGCCAGATACATTTTTTTCCGGTGTATACCTTTGTACTTCCGTGTATTGTGGGTACGCTTGTGCAGAGCCTGCATTATGGAATTGCAACGGGCTGGTTTTCAGTGGCGATTGCTCTTTTACTTGTAGAAATGCAGCTTCAGAAGGAGGAATCCTTTGTTGACGAACTGTCAGGGCTATATAATAGAAAATATCTTGAATTTTTTTACAAGCAGATGCAGATAAAAAAATATGAGATATATGGTATTATGATGGATCTTAATTTCTTTAAGTCAATAAATGATACATATGGGCATACTGTCGGAGATGATGCAATACGGACTGTAAGTAAATTGCTTTCACAATGGGTGGAAACTCCAAGTGTGGTAATAAGATTTGCAGGAGATGAATTTATTGTCATTTGCGTAAATAAAACGCAGGATGAGGTAAACGCATTTATGGACGGCATAAGGAAGAAGCTGTCAGACTACAATGAAACTGGCAAGAAGCCGTACAAGCTTTCTTTTTCCATGGGTTGTACTGCATATTCGGAGGAATATAAGAATCTGGATGAGTTCCTGCGTGATATGGATAAAAAGATGTATGAGGACAAGGAGAAATTTCACAGGGAACGTAAATAATTATTTTATTTGAGTCACTTGAGTTTCCGTATTTTTATTTTAAGGTGCTATGAAGCGTAGCTTCATAAGCAATTTGCACGAGAATT
>CAYOHM010000125.1:0-3506 GCA_964403785.1 uncultured Alistipes sp. | reverse complement strand
TCTTTGCGGCCTGGCTGTTCTCATTAATCAAAGCAATTCTCATTATAATACCTTCTTTCCCTTTATATTAATTCTGTAATAAAATATAAATTAACCTAATGTTTTTGTCAAACCATTTATGATTCTCACTATGCAATTACGTGAAAGAATATGATAACTGCTATTCCCAGCACTATCCTGTACCAGCCAAACGGCTTAAAATCGTTTTTCTTGATATATCCGATAAGGAATTTAATTGCGAGTATGGATACAATAAATGCTGTGCCCATTCCCACAAGCAGAATCATAAGCTCCGTACCAGAAAATGCGAAGCCAAACTTAAGCAGCTTAAGCAGGCTTGCACCAAACATAACAGGAATGGCAAGGAAAAATGTAAACTCCGATGCCACAACCCTTGAGCATCCAACCAGCATTGCACCTATAATTGTTGCTCCCGACCTGGAGGTTCCCGGAATAAGCGCAAGAATCTGGAATATACCGATAAATAAAGCTGTCTTGTAGGAAAGCTCTTCAAGCTCAGTTACCTTGGGGGTCTGATTCCTGTTCCAATTTTCAACCACGATAAACAATACGCCGTAAACGATAAGCATAACCGCCACTGTACGGTAATTATAAAACAATCCGTCTATAAAATCATCCAGCGGAATTCCTATCAGTGCAGCAGGAAGTGCCGCAACAATAACCTTAAACCAAAGCTCCCATGTTTTTTTCCTTTCCGTCTTTGATTTCTTGAAGGAAAACGGATTTAATTTTGAAAAGTAGAGAACAACAACTGCAAGTATGGCTCCAAGCTGTATCACTACCTCAAACATTTCCCAAAACTCTTCGGAAACATTTAGTTTTATAAGTTCATTTACAAGAATCATATGTCCTGTACTGCTTATAGGCAGCCATTCCGTAATGCCTTCCACTATTCCCAGAAATAATACCTTTAATAATGTTATTATATCCATTACAAACCCCTGTTATTTTGTTGTCACAACTGCCGAATCCATAATAAGCTCAATCGCCTTGTCAAGCTGCATACACTGGATTGCCGCATTCTCACCATTTGTTGAAATAAATTTATCTGCTGAGCTGTAACCTCTGCTCTCTGCAGTGGCATCTATATTATCCTTATAGTACTTCTGCGTTATTGTAATATCCTCAGTTTCAATAATGTACTGGTATATGAACTCTGTAAGAATCTGGTTGTATACAACCTCTTCAACGGTATCATATCCGAAATACTGACTGAGATACTCTTTATCCGTGAGATTATAGATAAGTGCAAACTTGCTTACCTGTTCCTCAACCAGTTCAGTTTTCTTTTGTGTATATTCCTCCGGAAATTCCTTTTTAACCTCGGTATTATTTAAAATCTGTTCAAACAATGCATTATACTTGGCATTATAAGCGTTAGTAACAGCGTTTTCTTCAAGCATGCTCCTTATTTCACTATTATATTCATCAACAGTCTTAAAAGAACCCTCTGTAAAATTTTCCACAAATTCATCATCATATGTCGGAAGAACCGGCTCATTTACTGATTTAATCTCAATATTGTAGGTTATTGCCCTTCCCGCATATTTTTCTTCCGTTGTGAAATCCTCCGGTACGTAAAGACCCGTGATTGCTCTTTTCTCGCCTGCACTAAGCCCGATAAGCGCCTCCTCAAAGCCGTCAACAAGGAATGAACCCTCACCTATATATACCTCGTAATCTTCACCGCTAAAGCCTTCAACCTTACTGCCGCTGATATATGCATCAAAATCAAGGATGACCATATCTCCTTCCTGTGCCGCACGCTCAACAGTTACATACTCCATATTCTGCTCGAGTACCTGGTCCACAGCATTCTGAACATCTGCATCAGTTACGGTATAATCCTCCACCTCTATCTGAAGATTCTTATACTCGCCAACCGAAACATAATCCGCAGCTTCATAATCATAAGTAACCTCCAAAGTTTTTGACTGGCATCCTGCCGCGAAACAAATACTACCCACTGCAGCAAACAAGGCTGCTTTTTTACTAAAATTTTTCATTTTTTCCTCCATATACTCATATCAGTATCCCACATATAATATCATAAAGTATTTTTAAATAACAGTGTCATCACAAAAAATACACATTTATCCGACAAATTCACCTACAATATTACTGTTCATAAAATCTTTTATACGGTGCTGTTCTGTAAAATGTGCAAGCGCCCACATCAGTTTAACTGTCAATGCTTCGTTTGTCATATCCTTTGAATCAATAGCGCCTGCCCTCTTAGCCCTAACGCCCACTTCATACACGGAAAGATTCGTACCGTCATATCTGCATTGGCTGGCAATAACTACTGTTATGTTATTATTTACTGCTTTTCTTATGAGTGCGACATAATCATTGTTTTCATCACATATAATGCCGCCGCAGCCAAAGCCTTCGAGAATAATTCCCTTTACTCCCCGTTCTATCAGCATATCCATCAGCCCTGCACTGCATCCCGGAAATAACTTAAGTACGGCAATATTCTCCTCAAATGACTTTCCATTAATCAAATCTGCTTTGCCAAAATCAGCATACTTACTTGGTTTATCCGTGTTTCTCCAATGTATCACTCCATTTTCGATAATTCCCGCACAGGGTTCATTGACCGATTCAAAGGCAGCCCTGTTCAAGCTGTAAACCTTGCATGCCCTTATACCTCGGATAATCCTCCCTGCAAATACAACAAATATTCCTTCTGTCCCGTCCAAGGCGGTTAAAACAGCATCCTTTATATTTTTCCCTGCATCACTGTCCGGCGCATTTCCCGGCAGCTGCGAGCCGGTCAGAATAACAGGGATATTTATCCCCGCCAATTCAAATTCCAACGCACAGGCTGTATATGCCATAGTGTCCGTTCCGTGTGTGATAACTACTGCGTCATATAAAGCTTTATTAGCCTTTACTGCATTAACTATCTTTACCCAGTCCGATGGATTAAAATTACTGCTGTCCTTGCAAATCAAATCAAGCGTACTGATACATACGTCATCAATATTCAATTTCAGACCCGAAAACAGGCTGTTGTCCAATTTTCCCGGAACAAGACCATTATCGGAGCTTACGCAGGCAATGGTTCCTCCGGTTGATATCAATAATATTTTTTTCATATTTCTCTCCAATATGCCTGCACACGTCCGGCTTTGCAATTCTCAATAAATTAAAATAAGCCCGATAAAATCGGGCTTAGAGATAGCATAAATACTATGCAAGCTTTGCCTTAGCTGTCTCAGCGAGCTTTGCAAATCCTTCTGCATCGTTCACTGCCATATCAGCTAATACCTTTCTGTTTAATACAACACCTGCTGACTTTAAGCCATACATAAACTTGCTGTATGAAAGTCCGTTCATTCTTGCAGCTGCATTGATTCTTGCAATCCATAACTGTCTGAACTGTCTCTTTTTCTGCTTTCTGCCGGCATAAGAACTTGTTAAAGCTCTCATAACTGACTGCTTTGCTACTCTATACTGCTTAGATCTGGCTCCTCTGT
>CAYOHM010000124.1:0-3540 GCA_964403785.1 uncultured Alistipes sp. | reverse complement strand
TAAATGACGGCACAAGAAATCCTGCCTGCTGATGAATGACAGCACTTACTACATCTGCCGTGCCAGCCTCTATGTTCATTTTCATTCCTGCAACCAAATAACAGCAGATAATATGAACACCGCCTCCCAGAGCAGCAAAACATATGAGCATTGACCATTTATAAACTTTTGCAAGACAGCTTTCTTTATCTTTTATCATCCGGTATAAAGCCAAAAATCCAATTGCAGTCAGCGGAATACCCAAATAGCCAAAGAAACCCGCAAGACCAATTCGCGTATAGGAAATTTTCGATGCAATATCTATGTACTTGTCAAAAAGTCCTCCGCCACTTGTATTCGAATCTACCCCCAGTAAAAGAAAATCTCCAATAATGGTAAGTATTGCGCCAATAATTCCTACATATATTGACTTTAAAATACCTATTTTCATTTCTAATTCCTTCCCGTTAGCCATATATGTTTTTTGTTAGTTTTTTCTAACTCAATGGCATATTTATCTTTCCTGTTATTCAAAATCCCGGAACGGATTTTTCGGTCCATCCTTGTGGAACGGCTTGCCCTTTCCAAATACCGCGCTCTCATCGATATGTGCAAACACTGACGGAGTAAAAGGATGAATTCCGCTGTGCCCGGTGCAGACATACTGAATCTCCCTGCCTGAAACAGCTTTCTTTAATTCTTGCAGGGATTCTTTATTTTTCACGGGGTCTTGCGTAAAGAAATCAAAGAACGCATAGCCTCCCATCTCATTGATTGCCAGACAATCTCCTGTCACCAACACCTTGTTGTCAACCACATAGCAGGTATGACCAACCGTATGACCGGGTGTCGGAATTGCCTCCACCTCGATATCCCCGATGTGAAATAACGTTCTTTCAGAAATTGGCACATACCCGTCAGCAATATGCACACAGTTTTTAATCTTGATTCCTGCCCTGACAGCACGATGTATTTCTCCTGTCATATACATTTTTTCTTTAGCACCCATGTACACCTGTGCGTTTGGGAAAATATTATAACCGCTTACATCGATTCCTCCTGCATGATCCGTATCCAGGTGTGTCAAAAATAGATGGTTTACCTTTTGGGGATTAAGATGAATCTTTTGGAACTGTTCTTTTATTTTGGGGAAATTTCGATGTCCGCTGTCAAAGGCGATGGTTACACCGTTTTTTGTGTAAAACCACAGATTTACATCATACACTCGAATACAACTGATTCCATCCGATAATATGCATGTCTTTGTCGGCTTACAAATACCCTTGTCCGTCATTGTAAATGGTTTTATCTTGTCATCAAATATGTAAAGTAGCTTCATAGCAAATCCTCCATACTCTTTAAGCTGATAGCAAGTGTTGAGGTATTGTGGAGCAGTGCTGATGTTGTTGGTGCAATGATACCTGCCACCCCAAGCACAATCAAGCCCGTGTTAAAGCCCACAATTATACGGTAGTTTTTGCTGATACGTTTCATCAGAAGATTGCTGATGGTTTTTAAGGTTGCAATCTCGTAAAGATTATCTGCCCCAATCGTAACATCTGCAATTTCTCTCGCTATCTGCGCTCCATCGCTAATAGCGATTCCTACATCTGCTGCAGAAAGTGCGGGTGAATCATTGATTCCATCACCAATCATAATAACCTTTTTACCCGCAGCTTTTTCTCTTTCAATAAATCCTGCCTTGTCCTCCGGAAGCACCCCTGCATAATACTCATCCACGCCTACCTTGTCTGCAATGGCTTTTGCCGTCCGTTCATTATCTCCGGTCATCATAACAACCTTTTTGATTCCTGCTGACTTTAAGGAACTGACTACTGCCGCTGCTTCCTCCCTTAGAGGATCTGTAATACAGATGACTGCTGCCAGCTCATGCTCAATCGCAAGGTAAAGCTGTGAGTATTCGCCGGATATCTCATCAAACTGCTGCTGTTTTCCTTCCGGAATCCTGCAATTTTCATCTTCAAATACAAAATGATAGCTTCCGATAATAACCTTTTTCCCTTCAATGGATGAGGAAATTCCATGTGCCACCACGTATTCCACCTTGGAATGCATCTCCTCATGCACAAGGTTTACCTTACTAGCTGCATTCACAACCGCCTTTGCCATGGAGTGTGGAAAATGTTCCTCCAGACATGCCGCGATACGCAGAAGCTCCGCCTCGCTTTGTCCGTTAAAGGAAATGACATCCGCCACCACTGGGCTCGCCTTGGTGAGCGTTCCCGTCTTGTCGAAGACAATCGTATCTGCTTCTGCCATTGCTTCCAGATATTTTCCGCCCTTCACCGTAATACCATATCCGCTTGCCTCCCTGATTGCCGACAATACCGAAATTGGCATGGCAAGCTTTAAGGCACAGGAAAAATCCACCATAAGGACGGACAATGCCTTAGTCATATTTCCGGTTAGAAGCCATACAGCTCCGGTTCCTAACAACGTATACGGCACCAGGCTGTCCGCAAGGTGTTCCGCCTTGCCCTCCAGAGATGACTTCAGTTTTTCAGATTCTTCAATCATATTAACGATTCGGTCAAATTTACCACATCCCCCGGTCTCCCGTACACTTATGGTAAGCTCTCCTTCCTCCACCACTGTTCCGGCATATACATAGCCTTCAGCTGCCTTGCGCACAGGCTGTGATTCCCCTGTCATGGATGCCTGATTTACAAGAGCTTCTCCGTCCGTCACAACTGCGTCAAACGGAATCACATTTCCCATGTGCACAACGATGAGGTCTCCAGCCTGAATTGAATCGGCATCCACAAGTATCTGCTGCTCATCCTTTAGCAGCCACACTTTCTCGATATGTAAGGACATACTTCTTGCGAGGTCATCCACCGACTTCTTGTGTGTCCACTCTTCAAGGATTTCGCCGATGCCCAGCAGGAACATAACGGAACCTGCGGTATTATAATCACCCCTGAAAATTGATACGCCGATTGCAGTCGCATCCAAAACCGGAACTTCGATTTTTCCCTTGGCAAGCGTCCGTATTCCATGCCATATATATTTTACAGATTTCAGAGTGGCAATACCGGCTCTTAACGATGCCGGCATAAACAGCTTGCTTCCTGCCCTAAGAACTACCTTTTGCACCAGCTTCTGCCAGTATTCATCATTAAGCTGTCTGCCGGATTTTTCCAGATATACCTGCGGCACGCCGGCATTTTCATAAGTAAAATTTACTAAAATATCCAGCATTGCATTCCTGTCGCCCAAGTAGCTGACCGTTACATCCCGGGTCCGTTCCCGAATCTTCACTGCAGTAACATTCTTTTGCCTGCTCAGATAATACTGCAGAATATCTGCCTGTTCATAGGTCATACGCTTCTGTTCAACATGGATGCGAAGCCTGCCTTTTATTTCATGTAAGATTTGAAATTTCATAATATAACATCTCTCTTATTCTGCATCAGCGCGTTCATCATTGATTTGCTTTGCTTCGGCATAAATATCCTCCGCGTTCTCCTGAATACTTGTTGCAACCTTCATGACACATTCCTTTGCGCGGAGCACCGCCGCAGTTACATGAGTATATGC
>CAYOHM010000123.1:0-3658 GCA_964403785.1 uncultured Alistipes sp. | reverse complement strand
CCATATGATATGATTAAATATAATATGTTGGGTTTGGAATGGATATTATGAAGAAAAGAATCACGATTGGCATTATGGCGCATGTTGATGCCGGAAAGACTACACTGTCCGAGGCTTTTTTATATCTTAGCAAGAGCATCAGAACTCTCGGAAGGGTGGATAAGAAAAATACAATACTTGATAATTATGAGGCTGAAAGAAGGCGCGGAATAACGATATTTTCGAAGCAGGCTCATTTTACCGTGAAAGATACCATAGTAACTCTTCTTGATACTCCGGGGCATACCGATTTCGCGGCGGAGGCGGAGAGGGTTCTGCAGGTGCTGGACTATTGTGTACTCGTTGTAAGTGCTTCGGATGCGGTGACCGGACATACGAGAACCCTTTGGAAATTACTCTCGCAGTATAATATTCCCACATTTATATTTGTAAATAAAATGGACCAGCCGGGATGCGATGCTGACAAATTGCTGTCAGAGCTGAAGGAAAAATTAAGCGGAAATATCATTCCGTGTACGGACGGCTCTTTTACAGATACGGCTGTATTGGAGAATATAGCCCTGTGTGACGAAGATGTTATGGATAAATATCTGGAAAACGGCGATATATCGGATGAGGACATTAAGAAAATGCTTGCGGAAAGAAAGCTCTTTTTGTGCTATTTCGGGTCAGCCCTGAAGCTTGACGGGCTTGACGAGCTGCTTTGCGGACTTGACAGATACACAATGGGATATGCAGGCACCGGTGATGAGTTCGCAGCCAAGGTATATAAAATTACAAGGGACGAACAGGGAAACAGGCTTACACATCTTAAGGTAACCTCAGGAAAGCTTGCAGCGCGGCAGATGATTGAGGGCGTTAAAAGAGAAAATGACGACAAATGGAGTGAAAAAGTCAATCAAATCAGGATTTACCAGGGTGAAAGGTTTGAAAGCGTAAATGAATGTGATGCAGGTCAGATTTGTGCTGTTTCGGGACTTTCATATACATACCCGGGTCAGGGGCTTGGATGTGAAAAGGATTCTGCAAGTCCAATTTTAGCTCCGGTTATGACCTTCAGAGTTATATTTGAAGACGGGATTGACGCAAAGCTTATGTTTCCAAAGCTCAAGCTGTTAAGTGAGGAGGACCCGTCGCTGAATATTGAATGGAATGATGATACCAAATCCGTGCAGGTCAGGCTTATGGGTGAGGTACAGACACAGATATTAAAGGAAATTATTAAGAACAGATTCGGGATTGACGTAGAATTTGGCGAAGGCAGAATCTGCTATAAGGAAACGATAAAGACAACTGTTGAGGGTGTGGGGCATTTTGAACCGCTAAGGCATTATGCTGAGGTGCATCTAAAGCTGGAGCCCGCAGAGAGGGGCAGCGGACTTGTATTTGAATCAGATGTTAGCGAGGATATTTTAGCCAAAAACTGGCAGAGATTAATTCTAACGCATTTGGAGGAGAAAAATCATCAGGGTGTGCTTACCGGCTCGGCAGTTACAGATATGAAGATAACGCTTGTAAACGGCAGGGCACATTTAAAGCATACCGAGGGAGGAGATTTCAGGCAGGCAACCTACCGTGCGCTGCGTCATGGACTTATGAAGGCAGAAAGCGTTCTGCTTGAGCCGTTCTATGAATTCAGGCTGGAGATACCGCAGGGCTCAATAGGACATGCAATGTCGGATTTGGATAGGATGAACGCCAGCTTCAAAACACCATATACGGATGGAGAAACGGCGGTAATAACGGGTATTGCGCCTGTATCCGTACTTAACGGATATCAGCAGGAGCTGGTATCCTACACAAAGGGCAGCGGTACGATAAGCTTTGAATATGCAGGATATTACCCATGCCACAATGCACAGGAGGTTATTGAAAAAATTGGCTACAATCCCGAACTTGATGTAAGAAACCCTGCCGGCTCCGTATTTTGTGCTAATGGAGCAGGCTTTACCGTTGATTGGACGGAGGTTGAGGAATATATGCATCTGGAAAATACGGCATATGTAAAACCCAGACAGCCGGATATTAATCAGCGCTATGGCAATATTTCTTATAGTGATGATAAGGAGCTTCAGGATATTTTCAGGAGAACCTACGGCGAAAGCGGGCGCAAAAAAAGTATTGACGCGGTTGTTTACCAGAATACAGCCCAAAATTCAGAAAAATATGAACAGAAAAAGACAGCGTCTCCCCTTATGAAGGAATATCTCCTTGTGGATGGATACAATGTAATTCATTCAAATGAGGACCTTGAAAAGCTTATGGAAATCAGCCTCGAGGCAGCCAGAAATGTTTTGATGGATATTTTATGCAATTACCGTGGTTTTCGCAATGTTGAGGTAATACTGGTATTTGATGCGTACAAGGTAAAGGGCAATGTCGGTGAAATTCAGAACTATAATAATATAAGTGTTGTATACACGAAAGAAGCGGAAACTGCTGACAGATATATTGAAAGAACAGCGCATGAAATATGTCACGACTACAACACAACGGTTGTAACCTCGGACGGTCTTGAACAGATAATCATCAGGGGCGCAGGCTGCAGGGCAATGTCATCAAGAGAGTTTTGGGAGGATGTGGCTGTCTGCGAAAAACAGATAAAGGAAACCCTTACCGCAAAGAGAAAAGCAAGCTACGAAGGCAAAAATTATCTGTTTAATTATCTGAGCGACGAGCTGCTCGAAAAATTAGAAAAGATACGGTTGGGGGAAAAATCCCTTTGACAGTGCTGTCAAATATGTTAAAATGAAGTAAATTTAACTATGCATAGAGGAGAAAATTGATGGAAGCGAAAGTATACAATCACAAAGAGATTGAAAAAAAATGGCGCGAGAATTGGAAGAAGAAGCCAATTAACGTAAATGACGGCAGCAGGGAGAAGTATTACTGCCTCGATATGTTTCCATATCCGTCAGGAAGCGGTCTTCATGTCGGACATTGGAGAGGATATGTAATAAGTGATGTCTGGAGCCGTTACAAGCTGTTAAACGGATATTACATCATTCACCCTATGGGCTGGGACGCATTTGGTCTTCCGGCAGAGAATTATGCTATTAAGACCGGTGTTCATCCTAAGATTTCCACGGCGAATAATGTTGCAAATATTAAACGTCAGATTCAGGAGATTTCCGCAATTTATGATTGGGATATGGAGGTTAATACAACTGACCCTGAGTTTTATAAATGGACACAGTGGATTTTTGTTCAGATGTTTAAGAAGGGTCTTGCATATGAGAAGGAAATGCCTATTAACTGGTGCCCTTCCTGCAAGACAGGTCTTGCTAACGAGGAGGTTGTAAACGGATGCTGTGAGAGATGCCACTCAGAGGTGACGAAGAAGAACCTGAAGCAGTGGATGCTTAAGATTACGGCATATGCGGACAGACTTCTTGATGATCTTGATAAGCTTGACTGGCCTGAAAAGGTTAAGAAGATGCAGACGGACTGGATTGGACGTTCTTACGGCGCTGAGGTGGAATTTAAGGTTGACGGCAGCGACGAGACAATAACAGTATATACAACTCGTCCTGACACACTTCACGGCGCTACGTTTATGGTGCTCGCACCTGAGCATAAGCTTGCCAAGAAGCTTGCAACCGATGAGACAAGACAGGCTGTTGAGGACTACATTTACAAGGCATCAACACGTTCAAAT
>CAYOHM010000122.1:0-3672 GCA_964403785.1 uncultured Alistipes sp. | reverse complement strand
AGATTTCCTCCTATGTTGGTGTAATTATGTATAACAAGGTGGCGGTTGAGGAGGTCTATAACCGTGTAAAGGAAATGAGGGAGGCAACCGGACGCAGGGAAAAGGCTCTTGAAAAGCAGATTACCTTTGAAAACGAGATTAAACTTAGTAATGTAGTATTTGCATATGAGGGCGCGGATAAAAATGTCATAGATAATGTGTCACTTACAATTAAAAAGAACACCTCGGTCGCATTTATCGGTCCGTCCGGCGCAGGCAAGACTACAATAGTGGATGTTATGCTCGGTATTCTTAAGAATCAGTCGGGCACAATCACGGTGGACGAAACCGATATAAGGGACGCCATGGGAGGGTGGCACCGCAAGATAGGCTATATTCCGCAGGTTATTTATCTGATGGATGATACGATAAGAAATAATATTGCATTCGGGCAAAAAGCACAGACGATTGACGATGAGAAGGTGTGGACGGCACTTAAGGAAGCACAGCTTATGGAATTTGTGCAGGGACTTGACGATGGACTTGATACAATGGTAGGTGAGCTTGGAACGCGAATTTCCGGAGGGCAGCGCCAGAGAATAGGTATTGCCAGAGCCTTGTACAGACAGCCGGAGGTGCTTGTGCTTGATGAAGCTACCTCCGCACTTGATAATGAGACAGAAAAGGCAGTTATGGAGGCGATTGACAGTCTTCATGGAAAGCTTACGCTTATCATTATCGCCCACAGACTTACAACAATTAAAAACTGTGATGTGGTATATGAAATAAAGGATGGAAATGTAGAACAGAAAAAGCTGTCGGCTGAATAAATCAGCCGGCAGCTTTTTTAGCTGAATAATTTCACCAGTTTTCTCCTGATACCTCCAAGATGGGAGTAATCAAACATTGAGCGAAATTCACGCATTATCCGTTTATCCGGTTCAAGATTTTCAAATTTACATGCAGCTGCTTCACGTATGAGCTGTGTGTCATAGAGTGATGAGGATACACAGTTGCTTCCCGAAGCATCACAGCCAATGTTGCGGATGCGGGATTTTGACGGGTATACAGTATACATATTTTCCTTACTCTGTGCATAACACCAGCGAATTGCCCATGAATTTATGCTGCCGTTTACCTGACGGGTAAGCATTTCTGTCATATCCGGACCACCCTCGTTGAAGTGTTTTACCCTCTTGGAGTCTTTTATAAAGTCCTTAAAATCCGTGACCTCCCAGTCAACTCTTTCAAATCTGTCCTTCCATGTCGCCCAGCCCCAGCTGCAGCCACGGGGTGACATATATATGTCATGAGGATATTTTTCAAGGGACTTTAAGGGTGAAGTATAGCCGCTGATGGACCATATTCTGTCATTCTTCTCGTAAAAATCCAGTGCCTCATTCATATATGTCAGAAAATCGGGGGATGAAACCAAATCATCCTCGACAACGATAATGCGGCCGTATTTTTTGATTATTTCACCCGCACCGTAAATTATCGAGCGAGCGAGTCCCTTATTGGAATCAGCTTTAATTACGGAAACGTTTTTAAAGGGTGAGGTGTGTGCAAAATCGTCGACAAAGGAGCGCACATCTTCAACTCCCTGTCTAGCATTATCATTTTTGGCATTGTCACAATATATAAATAATTCGCTGTAAGGCGCGAGAGTATTTGCAGCAAGACAGTTAAGTGTTCTGGTTGCATGGTCCGCGCGATTATAGACAAATACAACTACCGGTGCAGGCATTTCATATCTCCTTCCGTATAAAGCTTTTCGTATTTTTGAAGCATAGCCTTTTCTGAATACAGCGTCTGGGCACGCTCACGACATTTTGCACGCATCCGGTTAAGGCGCTGCCTGTCAAAGAAAGCGTCATTTATCGCATCGGCTAAGGCTGCGGCATCACCTGCAGTTACAAGCCAGCCGGTATCCGGGGTGATTTGTTCCTTAAGACCTCCGCTTGCAAATGCAATAACCGGCGTTCCGCAGGCAAAGCTTTCAATAGTTGTGCATGGAAAATTATCTGCAAGGCTAGGTGTAATATATACATCGGAAAGGGCATAAAGCTCGCTCATAACCTCCTCGTCACTGATATATCCCATCATAAATACATTAAATTCATCGTTAAAGGCAATCTCGTCATCACATTTTCCGAGGACAACAAGACAATAATCGGATTTATTACTTACCCCCTCCAATGCCTCAAGCAAATGAGAAAAGCTTCTAAACTGGGAATTGAGGTTGGAGGCTGCAAATATAATTACATTCTTATCGTCAGGAATATTGTATTTTGCCCTGAGCTGTGTGCGGTCCTTAGGGCAGAATCGCGTGCAGTCAATGCCGTTGTGTATAATTTCGATTCTTTCCTTTGAGAGAACGGACTCTTGGAAACGGTCGGCAAGCCATTGGGAAGGGGAAACAAAAGTTATATTATTTCCTGTAAAGCTTTCCTTCTTAACTCTTAGCATGCGGTCTGCACAGTCGGAGTGTATCGGAGGGTAAGTCTGCGGCATAGGGCAGTGTCTGCAGTTGCCGTCCTTCCATTTGGCACAGTCAAAGGCGTGGGCACAATGCCCGGTGAATGCCCACATATCGTGAAGCGTCCATATAACACGGCAGTGCCTGCTAATCATTTCAACATCACGTATACCCATATAGTTTCCGTGGATATTTTGCAGGTGAACAACATCTATATTGTATTTCTTAACCGCATCAATTATACGTGCTGCGGCATAACGGTCATATCTGCGGTAAGGAGCAAGCTTTCCGTAGGCTCTTGAGAAAAAGTACGGGAGCTTCCTATCATAAATAATTTCATAGAAGTCATCCTGAGGATTTCCTCTGCCGACCAGAAGATGCATATTTATGTCGCCGTCATAATTTCCGTAAAAAAGCTGTCTGGTGACCTTTTCTGCGCCTCCGCCCAGATAGGTTGTATTAACCAGCAAAATGTTCATAAAAACCTCCGGATTAATATTAATCGTGAATAACTGACATAATTATATAACGTATTAAAATTTATGTAAATAAGTAACTGGAGGAGAAGGTATGTCAAATATTTATGGGTATATTCGGGTCAGCAGCCGTGACCAGAACGAGGACAGACAGCTGATTGCACTTAGGGCACTGTCTATTCCGGCGAAGAATATCTTTATGGACAGGCAGTCGGGTAAGGATTTTGAACGTCCGCAGTACAAGAAATTGGTTGGCAGGCTGAAAAGGGATGACCTTTTATATGTGAAAAGCATTGACCGGCTTGGACGAAACTATGGGGAGATACTTGAACAGTGGAGGATACTGACAAAGGAAAAAGGAATTGATATTGTAGTTTTGGATATGCCTCTTTTAGACACCCGACGGGGAAAGGATTTGATGGGAACCTTCTTAAGCGACATTGTGCTGCAGGTGCTTTCCTTTGTGGCAGAGAATGAGCGCACGAACATACGTCAACGTCAGGCAGAAGGGATTGCAGCTGCAAAGGCGAAGGGAGTGCATTTCGGAAGACCGTCAAAGCCGTTGCCGGATAATTTTCACTCGATATATCAGCAGTGGAAAAGCGGAGAGATAAGCGGAGTGGCGGCTGCAAAGGCGTGTGAAATGCCTGTGTCAACATTCCGTTACAAGGTAGGCATTTATGAAAAAAATGAAATTTGGTGAATTATACTATTTACAGAAAAGTGTACTTTTTTGTA
>CAYOHM010000121.1:0-3684 GCA_964403785.1 uncultured Alistipes sp. | reverse complement strand
TGCGGCAAACTTTGAGCGCAAGCGAGCCTTAAAATTGCACCTACAAACCGTCCCTCTTAGCGCAAGCACACCTTAAAATCGCACCTACAAACCGTCCCTCTTAGTCGAGGCGCACCTCAAAATTGCATCCACACCCCTCCCTACAAATAAATATAGCCCAACCAAATGAAATATGTTATAATAAACTGACTCAATGTATTAAAGTATATGTAATTGTAGTTGATTGCGTCGCAATCAACCAGATAGGAAATTAAGGCGGGTGCAGAATATGCTTGAAGATTACGAAAAAGCGTTGAAAATAGGAAAAAAGAATTACCAGAGGGCCGTTTCCAGAGGAGAATATCCATTCCTTACAGCCTTGGAGGATGTTGTGCCTAATTGTGAGGCACTTAAAGAGGTAAATATCGGGCTGATTCAGATTCCTGCGCATCTGATAGTGGGTACTGCATATACGGGAAGATGTAATTCCTTTGATTCTAATTTTATGCCTCTTTTTGATAAGGATACGGAGTTTGCCAAGAAATGGGGCTCGCTTTGCGCTGCACATATAGAGGAGGGCATCAGGGACCCGATAAAGGTATATGAGTATATGAACCGTTTCTATGTTGAGGAAGGCAACAAGAGAGTAAGTGTTTTAAAATATTTCGGTGCCGCAAGTATTCTGGCCAATGTAACGCGGAAGATGCCGTTAAGAACCAACGAACCTGAAAATATAATATACTATGAATTTGTAGATTTTTATGAAATAACAAGAATATACAGGGTGATTTTCAGCAAACAGGGCTCATACCAAAAGCTTCTGTCGCTTGTCGGCAGACAGGATAAGTGGGATGATGATTTCAGACAGGATTTCTTATCCGCATTTTACAGATTCGAGGCGGCACATGCCAAGAGTAAAGCGAATAAGCTGGAGCTCACAATTGCGGATGTATTCCTGATTTTTATTGAAACATACGGATATGAAGCAATCAAGGACCTTTCAAGTGATGAAATGCTTGATAGGCTTGAGATAATATATGATGAGCTTCTTATTGAAGAAGTGCATGATATTGAGATTGCGATGGAGCCTGAAAAGGAAGTCCCTAAGAATATCATCAACAGGATGTTTTCCTCACAGGTCAGCAATCTGAAGGTAGCTTTTGTAAATAATAAAGCGGTCGAGCAGTCGGGCTGGGTATACGGTCATGAGCTGGGCAGGCTTCACCTTGAAAATGTCTATAAGGACAGAGTGGAAACTGAGAAATTCGAGATAAGCTCGTCAACCATGGAGTATGACAGCGATGCTGCAACCTTGGAGATGGCAGCATCCCTGGAGGAAATTATTGACAAGGGCTATAAGGTTATATTTACAACAACACCTGAGCTGGTGGAGGCTGCACTCAGGGTCGCAGTTGCCCATCCTGATATACTTATTTTTAACTGCTCGCTTAATATACCTCACAAATATGTAAGAACCTATTACGGACGTATGTATGAGGCTAAGTTTATTATGGGAGCTGTCGCGGCTGCTTATTCTGAAAGTGACAATATAGGCTATGTGGCTGATTATCCGATTTACGGAATGACAGCCAATATAAATGCATTTGCAATAGGAGCAAGAATGATAAATCCGAGGGCAAAAGTTTTCCTTGATTGGGAAACACTCAAAGAAAGACCCCAGGAGGATATTTTTGCCTCCAATAACATAAATATCATATCCAACAGGGATATGATTGCGCCTAACAGCAACAGCAGGCAGTTTGGACTTTGCAGGATAGACGGTGACAGGGTTATTAACCTTGCATTGCCTGTCTGGAACTGGGGTGTGTTCTATGAGAAAATAATCGGCAGGATTTTCTCGGGGAATTTTCAAAAAACAGCGGAGGCTGCACTCAACTATTGGTGGGGAATGAATGCTGATGCGATTGACATTTTCTGTTCACATCATCTGCCGGTTGATACACGAAAGCTTGCGGAATTTCTGCACAAATCCATAAAAGAAGAAATACTTAAGCCTTTCTGCGGCAAAATTACAGCACAGGACGGCACGGTTTACAGTGAGACGGATACCTGTCTTATGCCGATGGAGCTTATGAAAATGGAGTGGCTGGTAGAAAATGTTGTCGGAGGTATTCCGGCAATAGATGAGCTTAAGGATGAAATAAAGCCTGTTGTAAGACAACAGGGAGTATTGGGAACTAATAATTAGTTCATCGTATAAATATTGCAGGGGGAGCATACTAATGAAAATAATGGTTATAGCCGACGAGGAAAGCAAATCATTATGGGACCACTACGATAAGAGCAAGCTTGAGGGGATTGATCTTATTTTGTCCTGCGGTGACCTTAATCCGAAGTATTTGTCTTTTTTGGCTACGTTTTCAAAAGCGCCGATTTTATATATATACGGCAATCATGATGCATGCTATAATGACACTCCGCCGGAGGGCTGTACATGTATAGATGATGATATATATGAATTTAACGGCATAAGAATATTGGGACTTGGCGGGTCTATGAGATATAAACCGGGTCCGTGCCAGTTTTCCGAAAATGCCATGAAGGCAAGAATATTACGGTTAAAATTCAAAATCCTAAAGCACAAGGGCTTTGATATTCTTATTACCCATGCTCCGGCGGCGGGGATAAATGATATGGAGGATTTGCCGCACAGGGGGTTTGAATGTTTTAATACGCTTCTTGAAAAATATAAGCCCAAGCTTTATGTGCATGGTCATGTACATTTGTGCTACGGACGTTTCCCGAGGGAGCAGATGCATGGTGAAACTCTCGTGGTAAATGCGTATGAGAAGTATGTTTTAGAGATGGATTTTGATAAATAGAATTTGTTAGGGTAAGCATTATGAAATATGATAAGATTATCATCGGTGCCGGCTTGTACGGTCTTTATTCCGCGCTTTTCTGCGGACGAAAGGGACAAAGGGTGCTGGTGATTGAATGTGAAAATGCTCCGTTTAAGAGGGCGACATATATAAATCAGGCACGCGTGCATATGGGTTATCATTATCCGAGAAGCATTTCCACTGCCATTAAATCTGCGGGATATTTTAACAGGTTTAATGAGGACTATGGTTTTTGCATACATCAGCAGTTTGACCAGATTTATGCAACATCCGCCGAGTATTCCTGGACGGCGGGCTATGAGTTCAGGGATTTTTGCAGAAATACAGGAATAAAGTGCGAGGAGGTCGGGATTAATAATTATTTTAACCCCGGGACCTGCGACGGTGCTTTTTTAACTCAGGAATATACATATGACGCTATGATTTTGCGGGATTATTTCCTCGACGAGCTCGCAAAGCTTTCCGGCGTGACAATAATGTATGAAACACGGATAACGGCAATTAACAGATCCTCGTCGGAGTATGAGATTGTAACGGACAAGGGTGCATTTGTTTCGCCATTTGTTCTGAATGCAGCCTATGCTTCGGTTAATCAGATAATAAAGCTTGCGGGGTATGAGCCGTTTGACATAAAGTACGAGCTTTGTGAGATAATTCTCTGCAATGTAAATGATAAATTAAAAAACGTAGGAATTACCGTGATGGACGGACCTTTTTTCTCTATAATGCCATTTGGAAAGACGGGACGTCATTCGCTCACCACGGTTACAAGAACTCCGCATATCACAAGCTATGATGTGCTGCCGCAGTTTGCATGCCAGCAGGGCACAAAATGTAATAA
>CAYOHM010000120.1:0-3793 GCA_964403785.1 uncultured Alistipes sp. | reverse complement strand
TACGGCGAGCAGGACCTTAAAATATTCGAATCAGGCGTGAAGTACTTTAAGTAGGCTGTTAGAAATACAGTATATTTGAGGATTTATCACGATGAAAACGATTTCATAATATTAATAAAAAAAGCTGTTTTTCATATGAAAACAGCTTTTTTTGTGCCTTAAATCGTACTTTTATTTCAAAACTGTGAAAACGATTGCTTGGAAATGGTTTGTTATTATACTTGAAAAGAACTATTATGCAAACAAGAGTTAATTAAAAAATTAAAATCATAGGAGGAGAGATAAAATGAGAAGGTTGAGGTTATGCTATGAGCAAAAAATTTGATGATATTTTCGTTAAAATGGATCAGGTTGGAATAATCGTTCCATATGAAGATGTTGACGAGATGGTAGCAAATATGACGGATGTCTTTGAACTTACCCCGGAGCAGATTTCCGGGGGCAAGATATTAAGCCATGAGAACACCGTGTACAGGGGTGAAAAGCTTAAAAGCCTGCCCCACGTAAGGACGGACTTCTTTAATAAGTTTCCGGTCGAGTTGGAGTACTTAAGTCCTGTGGATGGTGAAAGTTCATGGATGGAGTACCGAAAAAAATATACTAAGGGTATTCATCATATCAGGTTTAATGTCAGCAGTCATGAGGAGGCAAAGAAATATCTGAAGGAAAAGGGCATTGAGATTTACCACGAGGCGGATTCACCGAGAGGTGAGGGCATCAAATTTGGTTACTTTGATGCTTATGAAAAATTAGGATTTTACATAGAAACCATAAACTTTGCTGAGTTTGGTTTGGAAAAGGCGTAGGTGATGTAAGTGGCACTTTATTATTTGGGAAACGGATGCTTTGAGTCCGGGGATGAAAAGGCGACTGCACTTGGTGCTGATGATGTGAGGGTAAAGGTTCATTACTGCGGGATATGCGGTACGGATTATCACATTGCCAAGGGAGATTTAGATGCAAGAATAGCAGAATTTCCGCGTGTGATCGGACACGAGGCTGCAGGCGAGATAGTTGAAACCGGCAAAAACGTTTCGGACTTCAAGATTGGTGAAAGAGTTGTTGTAAGACCGCTTGCGGTTTGCGGCACATGTGCGGAGTGTAAATCCGGAAATGAAAATGTCTGTAAGAATGTGAAGTACCTGGGAATAGAGGCAGAAGGCGCATTTCAAAAGTTATGGACAGTGGATAAAAGCATATTACACCGATGTCCGGATAGTGTTGATTTTAAGGAGGCTGCGTTGGTTGAACCGCTTGCAGTTTGCGCTCATGCGATAAAAAGGTCTGAAATCAAACCGGGTGAAACTGCCGTTGTGATTGGAGCAGGTCCGATAGGAATAATGACAGCGCTTCTGCTTAAAGAAAAGGATGTAAATGTGTTTGTGTCAGAAATTGATTCAGGCAGAAGAGAAAATTGCATGGCATTGGGAATTGATACAATAAATCCTGCAGAAACTGATTTGACGAACAAGGTAAATGAAATTACCTGCAGCCGTGGAGTTACGGTTGTGTTTGAGGCATCTGGTTCGCAGGCAGGTCTTGACACAGCTTCAAGGCTTATTAAACCAAACGGCAGGCTTGTGACAATTGCTACATATTCAAGGAAGATGGAGCTTGATATAAGGCAGCTGCATTACAGACAGATTAAGTTAGTTACCACGAGAGCTTATCAAAAGGACGATTTTGAGTATGTGTTGTCTTTGATGGAGCAAAAAAAACTGCCTGCCCAAAGGCTTATAACAAAGGTTGTTTCTCTTGGGGAGTTAAAAGAATTTTTGGAGAAAAGCATAAAGGAAAATACAAATATAAAGGTGCTGGTTGATTGCCGGTAGACCTGGAAAAGGAGAAAGAGTATGAATAAAAAACTATGGGTTGTTTTAACATTGCTGATACTTGTAACGGGGTTGCTCAGTGGCTGCGGCAGTAAGGCATCCGTGGAATCAGCAGATGAGAAGGTAACTATAAGGATAGCAGTTCAAAAGAGTATCGCAATCCCATATCTTGCGGAGGCTTTAGGCTACTATGAGGATGAATTTACAGAGAATAATATTAACGTTGAACTTGTGGAATTTTCGCTGGGACCGGAGGTTATAGAGGCGGTTGCAAGTGGTGAAATTGATATAGGCTTTCTTGGTGATGTACCAGCATTTTCTGGACTCATAAATGGCGGAGATTACAAGATAATAGCCAGATGGGAAAGCGACAACAGCTCATATTTGATTACAAGGGATGATGCAAATATAAACTCCATTGAGGATTTAAAGGGAAAAAAGCTTTCATATGCGTTTGGCAGCACACAGACGGCTCTAGTTTACTCATATCTTGAGGCGGCAGGACTTACAGAGAATGATTTGGAGATTATAAATCTTTCACTTTCTGATTCGGTTACAAGTATTGTAAACGGTGACGTAGATGCGGCAATAGTTGATGAACTCCGCGCCACACAGGCAGTTGAAAAGGGAGGAGTTTCAAAGCTTATTAATAGTGAGGGCTACAAGCTTTTTGTAAGTCCGATTATAGCAACAAATAAGTTTACAAGCGAGCATGCAGACCTTACGTCAAGGGTACTTAAGGTGATTGAAAAGGCGGCAGAGTATTCTGAGGAAAATCCGGATGATGCAATTGCAAAGGCAGCAGACAGAATTGGTGTTGATAAATCAACAATTGACCCGATTATACGCAACTGCGACCTTGAGGTTTATCTTGGAAACGAGGAGCTTGCTGCCATTAAGGAAAATGTAGCTCAGGCATATAAGTATGGAGTAATCAAGCAGGAACTGGATGTAGAAAAATACATAGACACAAAGTATCTTGAAAATGTTGGATTAACGAAATAGGGGGCGGTACAGGTGAATGAAACAAATAAATTATACAAAATTCAATCCGTTATAATTGCTGCAATCATTCCCGTCCTCATTATACTTTACTGGAAGTTTGCCAGCAACGCCGGGATAATCAATACGAATATTCTTGCAAGTCCGGAAAGTGTGAAGAATATACTGGTGGAGATGTTTAACAACGGAAAGTATGCAAAGAATGTTTTTGCAAGCCTTGGAAGAGTTGTTGAGGGCTACCTTATAGGTGCGGTACTGGGACTGCTCATAGGTACGTTTATAGGCCTGTATAAAAATGTCAATAGAGCACTGGTGGCGGTTATAGGAATACTTAGACCGATTCCGCCGATTGCACTTATCCCGTTTTTTATATTGTGGTTAGGTATAGGAGAAAAGTCGAAGATAACAGTTATTGCAATAGGCAGCTTTTGGCCGGTGCTCTTAAATACCATTCAGGGAATACAGGAGGCAGATGCAAAGCTTTTGGAGCTTGCAAATGTATTTGGTAAAAGCAAGCCTGTAATATTTTTTAAGACAATTCTGCCATCAGCCGTTCCAGCCATATTTACCGGCTTAAGACTTGGCATAAGTCAGGCTTGGACCTGCGTTGTAACGGCGGAAATGATTGCCGCATCGGCAGGTGTGGGCTTTATGATTCAGTATGCCAGAGAGCTGGCGCAGCCGGATATGCTTCTTCTTGGAATCATAACTATCGGAGTGATAGGCGTAGTTATAGATTTGGTGATGATTTTCCTGCAGAAGAAGATAGTTTACTGGAAACCTAAGAATTAGGAGGGTCACATGGGACTTGAAATAAGACATATAAAACAGGATTTTATAATTAATAATTCAAAGCATGAGGTCCTAAGGGATGTAAATCTGGATATAAAGGACCAGGAGATAATATGTATAGTCGGACCAAGTGGCTGCGGAAAAAGCACCCTGCTTAAGATAATAAT
>CAYOHM010000119.1:0-3943 GCA_964403785.1 uncultured Alistipes sp. | reverse complement strand
ACCTTAAAATAAAATTACGGAACCTCAAGGAAATGCGTGGTAGCCAAAAGCTGTGCCATATGATACACTAACGATATGAAAAATTTAATTAAAAATAAGCTCAGGTTTTGTATGGTTGCTTTAACTGTTTTGCTGCTTAGCGGCTGCACAGGCACCAATGCAGACGTATCGGAGAATACAGCCGTAAAAGAAAATAGTGGATATGAAGATTATGAATATGAAGAAAGTACTGTGACGGCTGAGCCGATAAAAGAACTAAATAATGAAGTGGATAATAAAACAAATAATAAACCCAGCATAAAAAAGCTGCTCCAAACAGCACTCCTTCCGCTTGGAAATACAATGTATATATGGGGCGGAGGCTGGAATGAGGAGGATACAGGCGCCGGAATAGAGAGCCTTACAATCGGAGTAAGCCCGGAGTGGAAAAGCTTTGCCGACCTGCAGACGGCGGACTATAACTATAAGGATTATGATTATGAGATACACAAGGGACTGGACTGCTCCGGCTATATCGGCTGGCTGGTATATAATGTACTGGAAAGCGAAAGCTATACGGGCGATGAAGCGGGGTATGTGCAGGCAGGCTATGTGACCTCCTCATCACAGCTCGCAGATATGCTCGCCGACAAAGGCTTTGGCAAGGCACAGGACACATCATCCGATACCGTATACCATTTAGGTGATATAGTAAGTATGCAGGGACATGTCTGGATGGTGCTGGCTATGTGCAGTGATAACAGCGTGCTGCTGATTCATTCCTCACCTCCGGGAGTCAGAATCTCGGGAACCTTGCTTGAGGATGGCTCAGACAGTCTTGCTCTAAGGCTTGCCGAGAATATAATGAAAACCTGCTACCCAGAATGGTATGAAAGGTATCCCGACTGCTCTGCAGGACATAATTATCTGGAAAATGCGAGAATACTGCATTGGAACTCACAAACATTAAGTGATGATGAAAATATACTTGCTATGGATGCACAGGAAATAATGCAGCTCATACTTGACGAATCGCAGAGCCCCTAGTTAAGCTCTGCGATTCTTGATAATCTGACATACATATCTGAAATCTTATACCAAGTCGGAAAATCTGTTATTCCAGATTCGGGGAGGTCGAAAATTTTTTGAAAAGCAGCCACAGCCTCCTTGGTACGCGGACCATATATGCCGTCCACCTGCAAATACGGGATTGCGTTATAGTGCTGGCGGATAGAGTTAAGCTCCTCCTGAAGCTGTGCAACCTTATTGCCTCTTGAACCCTCCTGCAGGTCCTCACCCGGCCAGGACGCAGGCACACCCGATATTTCCTCGGCAGTATTGATATACATACTGTCTCCGTAATAATATCTTAAAATCTCAATTGCAGAATACCCCTCATCCGCGAGATATTTTGAACCCCATTGTGACATCCAGTTAGGACAGGTAGTTTTTTTGCCGTCGCAGTACTGCGTAAGGATTGGCTGCTTGACATTGGGGCGTGATAAGTAGTTATTAAACATTTCATCGACAATCTGTGAAATATTTTCAAAAATATTGCGCCCGTTCACCCATTTATGGTCAAATGCGGTAGAGGACGTGATTGTAAAATCATATCCGCGGTTGCGGTACCATTCCGTATACACCCTGTTAAGCGTAAAGGACATAATCGCGAGGATATTGGCACGAAGCGACGCATCCGGCCACGTGGAGTATATTTCGCTGCTGGCTACGTTCTTGATGTAGTCACGGTAACGGACGTAGTAGTTCTGGGCGGTGCTGTCGGTGGGTGCACCGTCATGCACAACGATATATTCAGGTATGACAACACGGCTTAAAACAATTTCACCGCTGTCGGATACGGGCTTAATCTCAGCTTCGGCAATTTTGGGCGGGAAATCTCCGAAAAGTGTATTAAAAGGAATCACGATATTTTCCTCATTTGCAGGCTCAGCTCTGGGAGTTAAACTGATGCCCTGAAGTGAAAGCTCGCCGGATAAAATGTCCGAACCCGAAACACTCACAGGATAGTAATTATCGGCAGTAACAATTATATTGTACTCGGAGAAGGGCTGAATGATATTTTGTTCGTCCAGACTGTACTCAACAGGCGGGGCAGGCAGCATAATATCCTCGGTCTGCCCGGAAGAATCGGTAATAAGCTCCCTTATAATCTTTGAAGGATTCCCCTCGCTTGAAATAGAAATCCTCGCACCCTCTATGGGGTCATTAGTCACAGCAGAGATAACGCTGATTTTCATATATCCGTTACCCTGCGCCATAGTCATAAAATCATCCATATAACAAAACCTGTTTTTTTAAAATATATGCTGTCGATGCCCGAAATGTGCTAAAATATGCAAAATGATGTTGACTATTCAAAATCAATGTTGTAGTATTTATGTGTTTATATGGGTAATTGTGCCCAAACTTATATCGAAAAAGGAGATAATGAAAATGAGAAAAGTAATCGCATTGGCATCAGCAGTGGTTTTATCACTCAGTATGCTCGCAGGCTGCGGTTCTGGCAGCCAGAGTACGGACAGTACGGTATCGGGACAGTCTGACAATACTACCTATAATGTAGGTATCTGCCAGCTTGTACAGCATGTAGCACTTGATGCAGCTACACAGGGCTTTAAGGATGCACTTACGGAGGAATTGGGTGACCGCGTGGTTTTTGACGAGCAGAACGCACAGGGAGATTCCAATACATGTGCAACAATCATCAACGGCTTTGTATCAAAGAAGGTTGATTTGATTCTTGCAAATGCAACCGCTGCACTTCAGGCAGCCCAGGCAGGCACAAATGAAATCCCTGTACTTGGAACTTCAATCACGGAGTACGGTGTTGCACTCGGAATTGACGGCTTTACCGGAACGGTGGGCACAAATATTTCAGGAACCTCCGACCTCGCACCGCTTGACGGACAGGCAGCTATGCTTAACGAATTATTCCCGAATGCCAAGACAGTCGGACTTCTTTACTGCTCAGCAGAAGCTAACTCACAGTATCAGGTAGATACGATTAAGAAGTACCTTGAGGAGTATGGATATACATGTACATACTATGCATTCTCAGATTCTAATGATATTTCTGCGGTAACCACAAAGGCTGCTTCAGAAAGCGATGTAATATATGTACCGACGGATAATACTGCAGCATCAAATACAGAAATTATCAATAACATTTGTCTTCCTGCAAAGGTACCTGTGGTAACAGGCGAGGAAGGCATCTGTGCAGGCTGTGGTGTTGCGACACTTTCAATCAGCTACTATGATCTTGGAGTTGCAACAGGTAAGATGGCAGCCAAGATATTAACAGGAGAGTCAAATGTTTCAGAAATGCCTATCGAATATGCTCCGCAGTTTACCAAGGAGTATAACAAGACAATCTGCGACCAGCTTGGAATAACAGTTCCTGATGACTATGTGGCAATTGAGCAGTAATTAAAGATTTATTAAGGATTCAGGAGGATTTTATTGTGAATATAATTGCACTTTTCAATGCACTTCCGGGAGCATTTGCACAGGGACTTATCTGGGGCATAATGGCGATAGGAGTATATATTACATATAAGATACTTGATATCGCCGACCTGACGGTTGACGGTTCATTATGTACCGGCGGTGCTGTATGTATAATGATGATGCTAAGCGGGCATAATGTGTGGGTTTCAATGCTCGCAGCATTTATAGCAGGTATGCTTACGGGACTGGCAACGGGACTTTTTCATACCTTTTTGGGAATCCCTGCAATACTTGCCGGAATCCTGACCCAGCTTTCATTATACTCGGTAAACCTTAAGATAATGGGAAAGTCAAATCAGGCAATTAATGTTGACAAATATAATCTTCTTGTTTCCTTAAGATACATTAAGAATGTTGCAATTACAAGCAACACGCTCTTTGTGGTCGGCATAATCATTCTGATTTTAATTGCAGTTTTATACTGGTTTTTCGGAAC
>CAYOHM010000118.1:0-3971 GCA_964403785.1 uncultured Alistipes sp. | reverse complement strand
TCCTCTACCTGACCGTCAACCTCTACCGGCACAACAATGGAACAGGCATTAATTTCATCGGATTCCTCCTGGTCGGAAAGCTTGCCTTCTTTCTTTAACTTTCTCATAGCCATAAGGGCAAGGTCCATAAGGCAGACAAATTTATCGTCACGTCCCTTGTAAATCTCCTCCCTGTCCTTTAAATATCTTTCATAGGTGCCGGCAATGGTATCATGATAGTAGCCCTCATCAAACTTCACGCTTGTAAGCTCTGTTGAAAAGGTAGTATGTCGGCAGTGGTCGGACCAATATGTATCCAGAACCCTGATCTCGGTCATGGATGGATTTCTCTTCTCCTCGTTTTTAAAATAATTCTGGATATGAAGAAAATCCTTAAAGGTCATAGCCAGATTCAGTGAAGAATAAAGCTCATTTAATTTATCCTGCGGCATCTGTGTAAAGCCGTCAAAAATGACAACATCAGAAGGCTCTTCAAACTGTGTTACAAGAGTCTGCGGCTTATTGTCATCCGCGAATCTGGAATCAACCGGATTTACACAATGGTTCTTAATCTTGGTAAGCTGCTCATCAGTTATGTTTCCTGAAATTACATAGGTTGTAGCAGACTTTATTATCGGAAGTTCATTTTCATTGAAAAACTTCACACACTGTTCTGCCGAATCAGCTCTCTGGTCAAACTGTCCCGGAAGGTATTCCACTGAAAACACCTTATCCGATTCCTTCATAGGAAAGCTTTCTTCATATACATTATCAACAGGCGGCTCAGAAAACACACAGGTCAATGCCTTTGTGTAAGTTTCGTCTGATAAATTCTCGATATCATAACGGATTAAAATTCTTACATCCGTCACGCAGTCGATACCAAGGTAACCTGATATCTCCTCCTTAAGCTCCTTCGCTTTTACAGCATATGGTGTTTTTTTCTCAACATATACTCTTTTAACGCTCATGTTATCCTCCTGTCTGTCATACCTGCTTTGCAGGCTGTTTTATGATATTTTATCATATTATACGGTAGAGTTACAATTCTTTTTTCTGTGTTTTTCTCTGTTTTTCTCTGTTTTTCCCCAAACAAATAAGTCCCACTCCCATTACAGCCAACAAAACAGCCAAAATCACCATTTCTGCCATTTCTGTGGTTGAAAGGCTTTCCTTAAACAGTATCGGGAGTGCTCTTTCAAGGTCACTTCCATAGTACATAAGCACCACTGAAAACGCATTATTCATAAAATGCATAAGCCCTGACAATACAATGCTTCCGGTCTCATATACCACATAACAGAATACAATTCCCAGAATTCCCGTTGTAAAAAATTTAACAACGCTTAAGTGGTAAATTCCAAAAAGTGCCGCAGTAAGCAGTATTGCCGCCAATGGTTTAAATTTCTTTTTTGCCGCCGAAAAAAGATATCCGCGAAACAGCGCCTCCTCACAGATTGCGGGTGCCAGTGCAATCACAAGAAGTGCAGGTACAAAGCTTATTCCCTCAAGAAGTATATCAAAGCTCTGGCTGACGCTGTCAACATCACCCGGCCAGATTTGAGTAAGTATATCGGATAGCACCATAACAAACACGAAAGTTCCTGCCTCCAGCAATACCGCGCCGAGAATTTCTGCTGCCCCTGGTATTCTCAGACTAAAGGTTTCTTTAAAGTCCTTCTTTGTATACCACGCTGCAAAAACGGGGACGCCAAGCAGCATAAGCTGTGTAATCAAAAGTCCCCCAAGCAGGAATCGCAGCTGCACGATTGTACCAACATACAAAAACAGCAGCATACTTACGGCAGCCACAATAACGGCATCCGAGAAATTCGGCACTCCGCCCGGCTTTAAATCACTTCTGCCCGTAAAAATCTGAAAGCTCTTGCCTGATTCTGAAAAAAGCACCTCCTCGCTGTTGTAAATCCTGCTCAAAAGCCATATTAAGAGCACTGCATAGGCAACATTCGTCACCAGAACAATCAGAATCAGATAAAAATCATATTTGAATGATAATAAGTTACTGATTAACAGACATATATTTACCACCGGAATTGATGCCATAAGCGGTGTAAATTCTATATTCGGGATAAATCCTACATAACCTGCAAACATCACAACCAAAAGCAGCGGTGTCACATAATTATTTGCTTCCTTAAAGGATTTGGCAAAGGTTGTCACACACATGGTAAGTGCACTGATAAACAACGCAAATGCCAGCACACAAAGAATCACTATCAATGCCGCAGGAATAAAGCCCGTCAGATTAATTTGGGCTGTATCTGCATCCGTTGTGCTCATAATATTAAATAAAAATCCCGCCATTATTCCCATTGACAGCAGATTTAAAATTGCAGAAATCACGGAAACCGTTGCTACGGCAAGAAATTTACCCATAATCAGTTCATCATTTCTGACTGGAAGCGTAAGAAGAGTTTCCAGCGTCCCTCTTTCTTTCTCTCCGGCAGTCGTGTCGATGGACGGATATACAGCGCCCATCAGGATGCTGGTAATGAGAAGGAACGGCAAAATTGAGCCCATAATACTTCCCAGCTTTTCCTCCTTATTGGACCTGTCGCTAAGCGTAACCTGAACCGGATTCATAATATATTCTGCATCCAGTCCCAGCTCATTTAATATCCTTTCCTGTGTATTGCTCTTATATAATTCCAGCTTGTCCTCCAGCATACCCGCGGCTGTTGAAGAATTAGTTACAGAGGAGAGATAGTACACATCAAATGTAATTTTACCATCCCTCTGCCCCACCTCCACATATGCATCTATGTCTTCTGCAAGCAGCGCTGTCTGAGGTTCGGCATTCTCCACCACCTTCAGGTGATATTCAAATTCATCCTGTGTATCCGAAAGGAGTGCTGTCAGCTCGTCCCTGTCATAAGAGACCCCGCCGTCATCCACAACGGCAATGGTATATTCACTGCTTTGAATACTATCCATAACTGCCGAGCTTACCAAAATTGCTGCCATAAAAATCAGTGGGTACAGCAGCAGCGGTACCAGCACCATCATAATTAATGTTTTTTTATCACGCAGAAGATCCAGAATTTCCTTTTTATATATTGCCCTAACCTTTGCCGGCTTCATCCTACATTTCCTCCTCGTTAATTAATGACAGGAAAGCATCCCGAAGATTATCGGTCGAGGTCTGTCTTAAAAGCTCACCGGGTGTTCCCTGTGCAATAATCCTCCCCTTATGGAGCATAATAATCCTGTCGCACAAGAATTCAGCCTCCTCCATATAGTGGGTAGAATACAGAACTGCTTTTCCTGCCGCCCGTTCTGCTTTCATAAATTCAATGATTGCCCTGCTGCTGATGATATCAAGCCCCAATGTCGGCTCATCAAAAATATATACCCTCGGGCTGTGCAAAAGACATCTGGCAATGGAAATTCTCTGTGTCTGCCCCGTTGACAGGCGCTCTATACGATTGTCAATAAAATCCCCAAGCTTTAAGACCTCTGTAATTTCGTCAATTTTCCTTACTACTTCTTCCTTTGGCATATCATAAATATCACCAAGCATCATAAACATTTCCCTTGCAGAAACCCTCTTATAAAGCTTGGTGTTGCCGGATAAATAACCTATTCTTCTTTTAATTTCGATGTCATCAGTGATTATGCTGCCTGTATCATCATCCGTGATAGTCACAGCACCATGCGTGGGCTGCATTAATCTCCCCGTCATTCTCAGAAGTGTCGTCTTACCTGCACCGTTAGGTCCTAAAACCCCGAGTATCTCTCCTTTATTTACCTGAAATGAAATATCATCCACAGCATTAAAGTCAACCTTTAAATTTTTCTTCTCCGTTCTGGTAAAGGTCTTGACCAGATTTTGCGCATTTATCATTAGAGAATTAAACCTCCTAAAATGGAATATGTTAGGCGATTGCAAAACTAAGGCACATACAGGCATATAGGTGCCTTAGTTTCGTAATCAACCATGGACAATAAAACACCTCATGAGTTTAGAGCAA
>CAYOHM010000117.1:0-4041 GCA_964403785.1 uncultured Alistipes sp. | reverse complement strand
CTGAGTGAGCTGGGGAAGATATATATTGAGGAGTTAAACAAGTATAAAGAATAAAGATATAAGCAAAATTTATATTTAAATATAAGATATTCCCTACTACCCAATAATTAAAGCGATTGATATAATGCAGACATACCTACCGGACGGAGGTAAAAATTTAACTGGGAGGATAAAATTATGTCATGCTGCACAGGTAGTAATACGGAATTAGAAGATACAAATGTTGTTTATACAGATGAGTTGGCAGAGCAGTTTGCTGCAGAGGCAGGAGGACTTTCTCCAAGACCTAATGAGCAGAAGGATGAAACTAATGAGAGAGGAGTTTTCGTCCGCCAGCCTAACAGCTTCATCCAGAAATTCGGTGATAAGGAGGGTGAACTTAAGGCTGAGGCAGGCAGATATGCAATTTACTGGGCACACGGCTGCAACTGGTCTAACAGACCTGTTATTGCAAGGGATTTGCTTGGTCTTGAAAATGTGATATTGGATCAGACAACAAGCCATTCGGGAAAAACGAATAAATACGGACACGGCTTTAGTGACCAGCCTGATTTTAAAGACCCTATCACCGGTGTACATTTCTTAAGTGAGTTTTATAAAAATGCTAACCCTGATTATAAGGGAAGGGCAACAACACCTACATTGGTGGATATAATCGACAAGAAGGCAGTCAACAACGATTATCACAGGCTGTCAAACTATATAGAGGTGCAGTTCAGAAAGTTTCAGCCGAAGGATGCACCGGATTTATATCCTAAGAAATTCCGCAAAGAGATTGATGAATTTAATGACTGGCTGTTCCCATATGTGAATAACGGACATTACAGAATGGCATTTGGCGTGTCATGGGAGGCATACAGCGAGGGCTATGAGGATTTCTTTAATTCGTTGGAAAAACTTGATAAAAGACTGGAAACAAACCGTTTCCTGTTCGGTGACTATATAACTGACTCAGATATCAGATTGTATGTAACACTGGTAAGGTGGGAAACCGGATATTTCAGAAGCATAGGACCGATGAAAAAGAGAATTACCGAGTATAGCAATATCTGGGGATATGTAAGGGAACTTTACAGTGTACCTCAGTTTGCAAAGTACACCTTTTTCTACGACAAGGCTCCGGGCGGACCTCAAAGAGGACCATTTAAGGGCTATGAGGAAAGAATCGTGCCGCTTATTCCATGGGAAGAATTGTGGAAGACGGACGGACAGAGAAAGAAGCTTTCAAAAAATCCTGATGATATGTTCCTACGTCATCCTGAGGATGAAACTCCTGAAGATTATCAGAGTGAAATTTCAGATACAATCTGGAACAGCCCAAGCTGGGAGGACCGTGACCCAAGAAGCTATAAGATAAGTGTTGACCCATCAATTAATCCTATTCAGGGATTACTTTAAGCATAGACACTGGAAAGAGGAAGAGTTATGAGAAAAATTAAAGAATTTATAACATCAATAGCAATACTAACAGCACTTACGGCAGGCCTTACAGGCTGTGGCTCAAATAATAACAGCACATCCGCAACCACCACGGCATCACAGTCTGCACAGTCGGCTGCGGCCAATACAAATGAATACACCGGGGAGGTTACCGTGGTAAAGGCAGCTACGGGAGGTTCACTTGCACCATATATGATTACAAATGATGACGGAACTCTTACCGGTTATGATATTGAAGTATTTAATGAAATTTTCAACAGACTGCCTCAGTATGAGCTTGAGTGGACTATCACATCGGATGCAATAACAGGCGTTCAGGCGGGGCTTTATGATGTAACAGTCAATAACTGGGCATACAGAGCAGAGAGGGCAGAAGTACTATATTACTCTTACCCATATAAGATTACCGACAAGGTATTTGTTCAGAGAATTGATGATGAAGACCTGACGGGTTTGGGAGATGCAGCGCAGAGGGGCTATAAAATTGAACTTGGCGGTTCAGGTCCGATAGATAATGCGATTGAGAATTATAATAAGGAACATGGCACAAATCTTGAGGTTATCCTCACTGAGGCGGAAACACTTGTAAAATATCAGCATATTGCAGACGGAATTACGGATTATGCGCTGGATGACGGACCGATTGTACGTGTATGGCTGAGAGATTTCGGTCTTGATGACCAGCTCAAGGCAGTATCACTTTCAGATACCGACCTTGCAGAAATTTTGCCATCCGTATATACCTATTTCTTATTTACAAAGGATGAGCGAGGATACGAGATTCGCGAGGCAGTGGACGGAGTTTTGAAGGAAATGTATGAGGATGGTACACTCTTAGAGCTTGCGCACACCTACTTAAATTCTGAAGCGATTCCGTCAGCGGATGCGTTTAACGAAACCTTGAATTAACAGGGCATACCGCAGAGAGGAAAAGTATGAAGATATTTAATTTTAAACTGGTATTTACAAGAATTCCGGGGATATTAAAATACCTGCCTGTCAGCTTGGAACTGGCAGTTGTGTCAACTGTATTTGGCATGCTGCTGGGTCTTCTGATTGCAATCATTAAGATTAAAAAAATAAAGGTGCTGGATAAGATAGCATCGGTATATATATCCGCAGTAAGAGGTACGCCGGTAATCGTGCAGCTGTATATTGCATATTTCGGTGTTCCGATGTTTTTAAAGTGGATGAATCAGAAATTCGGAACAAGCCTTTCTGTTGCTGATGTCCCGGGCTTTGTGTACGCAGTTATGGCATTGGGCTTTAATCAGTCCGCCTTTGACGCAGAGGTATTTCGTGCAGCCCTGCAGTCCGTAGATCAGGGTCAGCATGAAGCCGCTGCTGCGCTTGGTATGACGTCCTTTCAGGCACTTAAAAGAATTGTTATTCCGGAGGCGCTGCCGGTTGCACTTCCGTCATTAGGCAATTCCTTTATAAATGCCATTAAAGGTACCTCGCTTGCCTTTACCTGTGCGGTTGTGGAAATGACGGCTGCCGGCAAATTAATGGCAGGAAAGGATTACCGTTATTTTGAGACATATATTTCTCTTGCCATAGTTTATTGGGCAATTACCATAGTGATAGAGAAAATATTAAAATATCTCGAGAATAAGCTGGCAATTCCGGAGCAGGTGGACCAAATTGACACTAAGCAGATAAAAACCGAAAATGATACTTCAATATTGGAAGATCAGTCTAAGATTGCGGGGGAAATATAGTTATGGGTACGATTGAAATAAGTAATTTACATAAAAAATTTAATGATAATGTTGTACTCGACGGTGTAAATCTTAGTATTAATGAAGGTGATGTGCTCGGTGTAATCGGCCCCTCAGGTACGGGAAAGTCGACCCTGCTGCGCTGCATTAACCAGCTTGAGGTGCCACAGGAGGGAAGCATTACTATTGACGGCGAAACAGTTGACTTATCCAATACAAAGCGTGCAAACCGCAAAGCTGTTACACAGATAAGACAGAAGACCGGAATGGTATTCCAGCGCTTCAATCTGTTTGAGAAAAAAACAGCCTTGGAAAATGTTATGGAAGGGCTTATTGTAGTTCAGAAGAAACCGGAGAATGAGGCAAGGCAAATCGCTATGCAGGAGCTTGAAACAGTTGGCATGAGCAGCTGGGCAAATCATTATCCGAAACATTTGTCGGGCGGACAGCAGCAGCGAGTAGCCATAGCCAGAGTTCTTGCAATGAGACCGCAGCTGATTTTAATGGATGAGCCAACTTCTGCACTTGACCCGGAACTGGTTGGTGAAGTACTTGATATCATAAAGAAAATTGCCAATGAGGGACATACGATGATTCTCGTATCACATGAGATGGCATTTATAAGAAAAGTAGCCAGCCGCTGCATTTTCTTAGATAACGGGCATATTGTGGAAGACGGCACACCGAAAGAAGTATTTGAATTCCCGAAAAATGAAAGAACAAGGGAATTTTTCCGTAAAATGAATATAATTGAACAACCTGATTTTATAATATAATTTTTAGGAAGAGAGCGAAGCAGATTCAAAATATCTGCTTCGCTTTTTTTGAGTTTCCGCATTTTTTATTTTAAGGTGCTATGAAGCGCAGCTTCATAAGCAAT
>CAYOHM010000116.1:0-4113 GCA_964403785.1 uncultured Alistipes sp. | reverse complement strand
AAATATCTCTTATAAACAGAAATCTAGCATAAATATAACAAAAAGTCTATGCTTTGAAAGTACTTTTGTAGACATTAATGGAAATTGCTGATAAAATGTAAAGGAGTGTGAGCAGAATGGAGATTGTATATGGATGCAGAGGTTCTGAGAAATATTCCGGCTATACAGGAGTTTTTTGGGATTGCTTCAGATTGCGAGCTTAAAGAGGAAACGAGGCTTATTCTTGAAGCAATGGAGGAAGTTCATATAGGAAAAGGTAGTGATATCGTTACATTTGGAGCTGAATGTGATGATGGGATGTATATAATTCTGTCCGGTACAACGCAGGTTCTTGATGCTAAGGGCAATTTAATTAATACACTTGGTGTCGGAGATTTTATCGGTGAGCTTGGTCTTATAAATGACAATAAGAGGGGTGCTACCGTCCGTGCCGCCTGTGATGTTGTCTGTGCAAATATATCAAAGAGCTTGTTTAATGAAATTGCCGGAAAAAACCGCAAAATATACGGAACGTTTATGAATATGCTTTATATGAAAACAACAAGGCTGGTGACTGAGCGTGAGAGAATTAAGTCGGAGCTTGCGGTTGCCGCAAAAATTCAGGCAGAATGTCTGGAAAATGATTTTTCAGAGTTTAACCGTTATGAAAATATCAGCTTCAGGGCGTCAATGCGTCCCGCGAAAGAGGTGGGAGGCGACTTTTACGATGTGTTTATGACGGATGAAGAGCATATGTGCTTTCTGATAGCAGATGTGTCCGGAAAGGGCATCCCTGCTGCGTTGTTTATGATTATGGCAAAGACGCACATCAAGAATTATGCGATGCTTAATCTCCCCCTTTGCGAGGTGGCAGAAAGAGTCAATAACCAGCTCTGCTATAAGAATGAGACGGATATGTTTGTTACTGCGTTTATATGTGTATTGGATATTGCCACGGATGAGGTTACATTTGTAAATGCAGGTCATAACAGGCCGTTCATCATAACAGACAGGAATGAAAAATTTGTTATGCTGTCTGCCAAGGCAAATCCTGCACTGGGCATGCTTGAGGGGGTAAAATATACGGAACAGCATTTTGAACTGCCGCAGGGCCGGTGCCTTTATATGTATACGGACGGAATCACGGAGGCATTAAATCCTGCACAAGAGTTCTTTGGAAATAAAAATTTGCAGGAGGCTCTTAATAAGCATATTGACAAAGCAGGGGATGTGGACAGGTTTATTGAATGTATATACAATGAGGTGGATGCTTTTGCGGATGGTGAGCAGCAGGCGGATGATATTACGATGGTCTGTCTGAACCGCAATTAATTGTGAGGTGGGATTGTGAATATTGACAGACTGATGATTATACCGCAGGTAGATGATTTGGAGAAATATGTCCGGCTGTGCGGGGAGTATGGCTGCGGATTTGAATATAATGATTTTTTTATACCACAGGTGCTGGATGACAGCGACGAGACGGACAGGCGGATAGAGCTTTATACAAGAGCAGAAAATAAACCTGCATTTTCTACGCTGCACGGAGCATTCCTTGATATATCGGTATTCTCCGATGACCCGAAGATAAGGGAGGTCGCGGAGCTTAGAGTGAATCAGAGCCTTCAGGCGGCAAGAAGACTTGGAGTACAGGCAGTGATTTTTCACACGAATTATATTCCTAATTTCAGGCAGGAGGCATACAGACAGAACTGGGTAAGCCAGAATGCCGCTTACTGGAGTCAAAAACTAAAGGAGTATCCTGAGCTTAATATCTATATTGAGAATATGTTTGATATGGATTGCACTCTGCTCGCCCGTCTGGGTGAGGAGATGAAGGAATATTCCAATTTCGGCATATGCCTTGATTATGCACATGCACATGTTTTCGGAAATGAGGAGGATATGGAGGTATGGGTTAAGACGCTGGCACCATATGTGAAGCATTTGCATATTAATGATAATGATTTTATTACGGACATGCATCTGGCGGTCGGCGACGGTAAAATTGACTGGCAAAGGTTCAAGGCTTACTATGAGCAATACCTAAGTCACGCCTCCGTGCTGCTTGAGGTTACGGGAATAGAAAAAACAATACAATCGTTAAAGGCTGTCAGTCAGATATAGTAAGGGGGATTTATGAAGGAGGAACAAAAAAGTCTGGTTGTGGACGCTGCTTTGGAGAATCTTAACAAGGTTATCTCTTTTGTTGAAAAACAGCTAAAGGCAGCAGAATGTCCGACAAAGATTATCCGGCAGATTAGTGTTTCTGTTGAGGAAATATATGTAAATGTTGTAAATTATGCTTATGGTGGGACTGTGGGAAGCTGTGAAATCACTTCAAGGCTTGAAATATCGGATGAGGAAAACAGATTTATTCTTACAGTCAGTGACAGGGGTAAGCCGTTTAATCCCACAGAAGAAGCAGCACCCGACATAACGCTGCCATTACAGGAACGCAGTATAGGCGGCCTGGGCATATTTATGGTAAAAGAAAGTATGGATGAGATAAGCTATGAACGGATTTCAGGGTGTAATGTTTTAACGATTATAAAAAATTGGAAGTAACAAAGGAGAATTTTATGGAGATTTTGAAAAAAGAGCAGGGAAGTGAGCTTACCATGGCAATTAAGGGACGTCTTGATACAAATGCTGCTCCGGTTCTTAGCAGCGCGGTGGAAGAGTCCCTTACCGAAGGTGTGGAAAAATTTGTTCTGGATATGGCAGAATGTGATTATATTGCCAGCTCAGGACTTAGAGTTATCCTCAGAGCACAGAAAAAAATGAATTCATTACAGGGTGTTATGGAAGTAAAAAATGTTGATGACGGTGTAATGGAAGTTTTTGAGATGACAGGATTTGCAGATATACTTACTTTTGCATAAAAGGGGGATATTATGGAATTTAGCAGGGAAATAGCCGGCTTTGTATCTGAAAAAATAGGCGGAATCGTGATTTTAGAGGCAGAAACGGGTGGAATTGTATATGCGGACAGCTTTTTTACTGATAAGTATGGCAGGGCTGTGACCGGACTTAATGCAAATGAGGTTTTCGGATGGCTTAAGGACTGCCCTTCTCTAATTCCGGGGGCACCCGCAGCAGAGTGGGAAAATATTGATACAGCCGACAAAAAATTTTATAAATTTAATTCCGCGATGTTTGAAAAGGATGGAAAGCTTTATACTATACATCAGCTTACGGATATTACAGAGTATATGGGGCTTAACCGTGATGTCACGAAATATATGTCCTTCTTTAAGAAGCTGTCCTCATTTCAGACAGCAATACTTGAGAAATTAACCAATTCATATCAGGAGCTCTTGCCGGTGCTTACGGATTTTTTTAAGACGGACAGGGCATATTTCTTAATTCAGAGAAATGAATATATTGAATGTGTAAGCTATACGAATAGGCAAAAGACTTTTGAAAATGATAGGCTTGCCATAACAGGTGAGCTTTCTAAGGCTCTTTCCCCGAAAAACATTGGCGCAGAGGGCACATACAGTCTTTTATGCAGCGGCAATGTGTCAGAACAGAAATTTGCTATATATTTAGAAGAATCACCAAATATGGACCGCACCTCCTTGGAAGAAAAAACATTGATTAATGTGATAAAGCTGTATGCGGAAAATGCACTTATGCGTGAAAAGCTAATTTACGAGAATGAACGCGACCATTTGACGGGGCTTTACAATAAGGGAAAATATCTTGAGAGAATTAAGAATGAGTATCCTTACAGAAAGTCAATTGCGATATTTAATTTTGATGTGAATAATCTTAAACTGATGAATGACAGATTTGGACATGAGGCAGGCGATAAGCTGATTATAAAGGGAGCTGACAGTATCCGCAGGCTGACCGGCAGTAATGTTCACGGATATCGAATGGGCGGGGATGAATTTCTTATGGTAGCCTGTGATGTCAGCGAAAAAGAAGCCGATGAACTTAAGAAGCAATGGGAAAATGAGCTGGCAAGGCTGAATATGCTTAATGATGGAATTGAATGTGTAATTGCCGTTGGAATGAGCTATGGTGAGGGGGAATATAATTTATCAGAGCTTATTGAAAGGGCTGATGAACTTATGTATGAGGATAAGAAAGCCAAGAAAAAGCCGGGTGAAGAAATCAGGTAAA
>CAYOHM010000115.1:0-4411 GCA_964403785.1 uncultured Alistipes sp. | reverse complement strand
TAGATACATCGAATGTACCACCACCGAGGTCATATACCATAATCTTCTGCTCTTTTTCATTGTCAAGACCATAAGCAAGAGCTGCTGCTGTAGGCTCATTGATAATTCTCTTTACATCAAGTCCTGCAATCTTACCTGCATCCTTGGTTGCCTGTCTCTGTGCATCATTAAAATAAGCCGGAACCGTAATAACAGCCTCCGTTACCTTCTCGCCAAGGTAGCTTTCTGCGTCTGCCTTTAACTTCTGAAGAATCATAGCTGAAATCTCCTGCGGAGAATACTTTTTGTCATCAATTGTTACCTTGTAATCCGAACCCATATGTCTTTTAATAGAAGATACTGTCTTATCAGCATTAGTTACTGCCTGACGCTTTGCAGGGTCACCGACTAATCTCTCCCCTGTTTTTGTAAATGCCACTACCGAAGGAGTTGTTCTAACGCCCTCTGTATTAGCTATAACTACAGGCTTACCACCTTCCATTACTGCAACACATGAATTTGTTGTTCCTAAATCGATACCTATAATCTTGCTCATAATAAAGCCTCCTCATAAAATAAATAAAAATATATGTTATAATAAATTAATTAGCTACCTTGACCATGCTGTGACGTACAACTGAATCTCTGTACATATATCCCTTTTGGAATTCCTCAGCAACCGTATTTTCATCAAAGCTCTCGTCTTCAATATGCATTACCGCATTGTGAAGATTCGGGTCAAATTCCTTTCCTACTGCTTCAATAGGTTTAACACCCACATCCTCAAGAGTTTTTATAAGCTGCTTGTATACCTTATCCATTCCATCTGCAAACGGAAGACCCTTTTCTTCTTCAGATAATGTTTTAAAGCCCCTTTCAAAATTATCAACAACCGGAAGTATCTTCTCGATTATATCCTTAGCTCCGATTTCATACATCGCTGATTTTTCTTTTTCCGTTCTCTTGCGGAAATTATCAAACTCTGCCATCGTACGCTTATATTTATCGGTCAGTTCTTCAATCTGGATGTCCTTCTTATCTTTTTTATCCTTCTTTTTGAACAAGCCGCCTTTTTCTTCTGCATTTTCTCCCTGCTCCGCAGCATTGTCATCCGAAGCCTCCTGCTTTTCCTCATCAGGAGCTTTTTCATCCGACACTTCTTCTGCACTTTCTTCTATATTATCATTTTCCATATTTTCATTTTCCATATTTTCTTCTAAATTTTCTGAATCTAAAACTGTTTCTTTATTATCCTCCACAACTGTTCCACTCCTTTATTTTTTCTTATATACCGAATCCAGCTCTGCCTTTAAGGTTTTTAAGGACTCTACAACCTTTTCATAATCCATACGTTTAGGGCCAATAACACCTACTGTTCCCTTCATACCATCCTCAAGCTCATAGGTCGCCGTAACAATACTGCAATCCTTCATTGAATTAATCGGTGCTTCATCACCGATATACACCTGTATTCCGGTTCCCTTTCCATCCGTCTCATCCTTTGATAAATTAATGAGTTCATTTAAAACCTGTTTTTCCTCAAGTGTACAAATCAGTTCACTTGCCTTCGCAGAATCACTAAGCTCCGGATATTTGAATATATTGGTTGCTCCGCTGGTATATATCTTAACATCCTCCTCAGCACTTATAACCTCAGCAATGGCATCTATAACACGATTTACAACATCTGTGTACTCACCTGCCTGGTTTCTGAGCCTCGAAATCATATTCAGACTTATTTCATCAAGTGTAAGGCCATTAAGACTTGTATTAAGAAGTAAATTAAGCTTTAGTACGGTTTCATTGTCTATCTCATCCGAAAGCTCAATCATCCTGTTGCGAATCATATTGCCGCTTAAAACAATAACCGCAAGAATCTTAGTCGGTTCAACCATTGTAAGCTGAATGAACTTAACACACTTCTTATTCATCTGAGGAGCAGAAATCATCGCTGCATAATTAGTGTTGGTCGCAAGCATCTTTGCAACATTCTGAACCAATTCCTCAACCTTATCAACCTTATCGGTAAGGAAATCCTTAAGCTCGTTTACTTCCCTCTCCTTAGTGTTAATCTCGTCAGCCTTCTCCTGCATCATATGGTCCACATATAATCTGTAACCCTTGTCTGAAGGAATTCTTCCGGCAGACGTATGAGGCTGAACTATATAGCCAAGTTCTTCAAGGTCTGCCATTTCATTACGAATAGTCGCTGAACTCAAATTAAGATCAGTATACTTTGAAATTGTTCTTGAGCCTACCGGTTCACCCGTTTCAAGGTAATTTTGAATTACAGCCTGCAATATCTTATACTTCCTGTCATCCAGCTCCACCGAATTCACCTCTTCTTCAGAAAAATGGCAACTGTGCCTTATCTTGTTTTGTTAGCACTCAAATAAACAGAGTGCTAATATCTATGTATTAACATATCACTAGCATTTCCCTTTGTCAATAGTTCATACCAATTTTTCTGCATTTTTATTTAAACATATGAAAAACCATCTCCTGTTCTCGCATACAGAAGATGGTCATCTATTCATATTCTAATCCAATAATTAAATTTGTTTATGGCTTATAAGCATTACCTCCCATCTGTAATACAAGTATATTGTACTTTACTTCTATAATATAAGCTGATTGACCCGGCCAACAACTAGTATTGTCAATCAGTTCATATTTCTTTGTGGAAAACAAGGTGATTTGATAATTGATAATAAAGCATTTAGAAATTTATATGTTATCACAATTATATTACACTTCCATATAGCAATGTAGTTTTAGAACAAAATGGGCTTATCCGAATGTATTATCATAATATTAATCGGTGGCAGACTTTTTTTATTCTTTAATTTACCTATATATAACATCTCATCCAGTTCGCATATTATATCCGATACCGACTGATAACGGCTTTGGGGATTTCTCTGAAGGCAGCGTGAAATTATGTGCTCCAGCGGTCCATTCATACCAGCTCTGACCATATGCAGAGGTACTGCTTCAAATGGCGGCATTCCTATATCAATTCCTGTTGTTATGTAATACATTGTAGCCCCTAACGAATATATATCCGTCCTGACATCCGACTGCATTGAGCCGGTAAGCTGTTCCGGCGCGGCATACCCGGGTGTACCGAGTGCCATCGTGTCATTGTCAGCATTGGTCTGCTTATGAAATCTTCGTGCAATTCCGAAATCCACTAATCGCAATTTAGTTTTATTTTCCACCATTATGTTTGCAGGCTTTAAATCCCTGTAAATTAAAGGCGGTTCCTGACTGTGCATATACATAAGCACATCCGCAAGCTGCCTTAAATACATAATTGCCGTGCGTTCATTTACAGGTCCGTTTACCTTTATGTACTCCTGCATATTATTGCCGTTGATATATTCCATAATAATTACGGTATATGAATCAAACACTAAATATTCTTTGATTTTGGGCAGCATATTGTGACATAATTTACTCATTATTTCCGCTTCTTTTTTGCCGTCGGTATGTTCATTATTCCATATGAACTTAGCTGCGTACCGTTCATTAGTCCCGTTGTTTTTAACCAGATAGACGCTTCCCATTCCGCCGTGCCCGAGTTCATCAAGCAATATATAACCCCTGTCCGACAGCTCCCTTGTCAAAATTAAGTTGATTTTATCTTCCATTTTCTTGCCTGCCTTTATAATATTTTAAGTACAAAAGCTGATATATCATCCGTTTCTCCAAGCTCCCGTGCCCTCTGTGCATAAATTTTAAGATTTTTCTCCATTTCCGTCCTTCCCTTTATCGCCTGCGGAATAAAACCTCTTTTCAGACTGTAATTATCATTCTTATGTCTAAAGCCGTCGGTACAAAGCAGAAATACATCACCTTTTTTAGTCCTACCCCGCACTATATCCGGATGCAGATTTTCGCCGGTGCCCACAGATTGTGTAAGCATATAATCATTAATGCTTTGGTCGGCAGTTAATTGCTTTATATGTCCCGCTATGCCGCCTGTCAATCTGTATGCTCTCGTATCTCCTACATGAATTACCGCATACTGCCCTCCTGAGGTTATCAAAACCGTGGCGGTAGTCCCAATCATAACTCCCTGCTTTTGGCTGTATTCGTATATCTGCCTTGAGCATTGATTAAGCTCCTTCTCCAAATAATAGACCAATTTATCAAATCTTTTTATTTCTCCTGCCTTAAACATAAAACATTCCGAAAGGCTTCTCACAACATGTGCGCTTGCCACTTCGCCGTATGCCAATCCTCCCATTCCGTCACATATAACGCCGATACATACATTCCCGATACAGGTCATTCTGCTCTTTACCAATATGGCATCCTGATTGGTGCCTGTCCTGCTGCCCGTATCCGAAATTGCTGCTGAAATATAATCCAATACATTTTCCTCCCTAATCAGTGGTTATAAAGTAAAAAGTGTGGTACAATCAAC
>CAYOHM010000114.1:0-4419 GCA_964403785.1 uncultured Alistipes sp. | reverse complement strand
CAATTTACTCTAATACAAGGTGATTCGATGCTGCCATCATACCATAATTGGCAGCTCGTCATTATTGATAAGCACTCCGATACTTTTGAATATGGGGATGTCATAGTCTTTACAAACAGCAGTCTGAAAGCTACGCTTGTAAAGAGAATTATTGCGCTTCCCGAAGACAGCGTACAGATAAGTGACGGTATCGTGTATGTAAACGGAAAGCCAAGCTCCTTAATTTCTAAAGAGGCAAGGCTTTCCTACTCCGGTATTGCCACCTCCGTTTTATATGTGCCGGAAAATGAATTTTTTGTTCTCGGCGACAATTACGAAGTCAGCAAAGACAGCAGATATAAAGAAGTCGGCTGTGTCAGCCAGAGTGATATTCTCGGTAAAGTAATCAATTAAATGTGATTACTTTACTTCAATATCATCAGACTCCACTTCCTTGTTGCGGTTTTCGTCTATGCCAAGCTTCTCGCTTACCTTTTTCTTTGCACGTCTGAAATAAATTCCGACTGCCGCTCCGACTGCTATAACGATACCTGCTACAGCCTGAATTGCGTATGTCGCAACTGACGGGTCAATATATGCCTGTGCATTTGCTCCGAAGGCAAACATGCATGCAAGTCCTAAATATCCTAATCCTGCTGTTTTTAATACTTTCTTTTTCATAATTATTTTGTTTCCTTTCTCTCGCTTATCTTATTTTTAATTGCTGAAATAATATACTTTGCACCAACTTCAGAGCTGGTTCCAAGATTATAAACATACTCATTTACAAAATTTTCTATCTTTTCATTGTAAGCCTTTGAGTTTTCCAAAAGCCCACTTACTTTTTCACTGATCTTATCAAGCTCACCAAGATTAAGCGAACATCCTATCTCGTCGCGAAGGAGAATATTAAGCGGAACCGTGTCAATTTTTTCATATTCAGGGTTCATTATCTTCATCGGCGTATTAATGAATAATACAGGCTTTTTAGTAGTGTATGCATACTCGTAAGCAATTCCCGACCAGTCTGTAATCATTAAATCCGCCTCAAAGACAGTGCTGTTTGAAGAAAAGTCTGTCTGAATTTCAATATTCTTATCACCCTCGTACTTCACCTTGAGCTGCTCCATAAACTCACCCCGGTGGCGCACATGCTGTGGATGGGGACGGACTATAATATAGTAACCACTGCCCTTTAAATTATCAAGTATCTGTTCAAGACAGCTGTCCACAATGTTATCCTGCTGCCATGAAGGTGCAATCAAAATCTTCTTCATCGGATTTTCTGTATGCGGAAGCTTATTATAATCATCAATCATTCCGTCGAGAAGCGAATAGCCCCACTCAACCAATTTCTTCTCAGGAAGCTTATAATCGGCTTCCGTCTTTTCAATTTCTTCCTTTTGGTGCTTACCTACACAAAATACAGTGTCATAATGGTTCATGGATCCGGTTCTCATTGTAAGATTAAGGCTGTCCATTCCGTGTGGCACATAAATATATTCAATATCCTTCCGGATATAGCTTCTCTTGATATGATAATTTTCCAAGTCAGGCATTGTCATTACAACAACATCCGCATCCATCTTCATCATCAGAGTAATAAGACGCTTCTCCCCAATAAAATAAGGATGTATCTTATCATAGGTCTTTGCAATCTCAAATATCTGATCATCAGGGTCACTTGTAATATAGTGAATTACAATATTTGTATTCTCAAGAAAATACTCAATCATACCCTGATAATACTTATAAAAACCGCTTCCCTCTGAATAAAATACAAGATGTTTATTCACAACCTTAAATAACTTTTTATAATCCTGCTTTTCCCTTTTTGTTTCAGGGTCATTGAAGCGTTTTCTCTTCTTACCGCCAATATTTCCAAGCGCCTCAAGCTCCTTTTTACTCTTTTCAAGTGCCTCATAATCCACATAATTTTTAGGATTGATAGCCCAGTTAAGAATGTAGAGCTGTGCAACCGCAAAAAGGTTGCTTGCCACCCAGTAAAGTGCAACACCTACCGAAACAAACCAACCCAAATACAACGATAAACCTACTGAAAACGCCATCATTCCGTATTTGTTAAGGTTAGACTGCTCTGACTGTAGTACATTGCTTGCATTCTGAGCAACACAGAGAATCCACGCCGAAACTCCTGCCACAATCGGAGACCATACAAGCGAAATTCCCATCATGCTTGGCACATAACTTAAATTTATGCCAAAGAAATTCATATCTATAGCAGGATTATCTATTCCCCTCTTAATTACCTCGATAACACCCATCAGAAGTGCCAGCTGAACAATAAGCGGAATGAGTGACGCCATTGGGTGATATTTTTCCCTTTTAAATATCTTTGCCTGCTCCTCGGCTATTGTATCCTTATCTCCGAAATGCTTCACTGTAAGGAAATTAATCTCCGGCTGCATTTTAACCATTTTTATTGAGTTTTTCTGTACCCATACTGATACCGGCAGAAGAACAATCTTACTTACCAGGGTAAAAAGGATAATTGCAAAGCCATAATTATTGCATAAGGCATAACAGCCGTTCATAATTACTTCTAAAATTTTATATAATATTTCCATGTGCCTCACCTAATCTGCTTATGTTCTATTGCCTTTAAAGCCTGTATTAATGCCATGTTATCCTTATTATCCCTCACTGCAATACGTACATACTGCTTGCCATCAAAGCCTGTTTTTCCAGCTAAATCCTTTACGAGGATATTATTTTCAAGAAGCGCAATTGCAATCTCTTTTCCAGTATAAGGAGCCTTCACCTCGCACATAAGGTAATTTGCCTGCGACGGTATAACACGCAAAAACTCCACTTTCGATAATTCTTCAGTGAATTTATCACGTGCTTTATAAAATTCATTAAGCCCTGACTCGTAGGCTGACTTGTATTTCTCATATATCTGCATATAAAATTCTGCAAATGAATTGATATTCCAGATCGCCACGTCCTTCTTTATGGCATCTATCGTTTCTTTGTCACCGGAAGCAATAATACCAAGACGGAGTCCCGGAACACCGTAGGACTTTGAAATACTCTTTACCACAAACAAATGAGGATTTTCATTTAAGATATCCTGATATAAAAGGCTTCTGTCTTCTTCCATATCAACAAAATCCACGAATGACTCGTCAATAACAAGTCTTATTCCCTTATGCTTTGCCCACGTGCACATTCTTAATATATCAGCTTTTCTTATATAATTTCCAGATGGATTGTCCGGATTTATAACTAAGAGCGTACTGATATCCTTATCATCAAAATAGCCCATTAAATCATCAGCAGTATATGTAAAATCTGCATTGTCAGGAACAAATGACACTAAATCATCTTTATTGCAACGGTTCGCATACTCCTCAAATGAAGGGTGAAGCACCCCTATTTTCCCTGTAACATTCTCCATAAGACTCTTAATAATCTCTGCTGCTCCGTTTCCAACAACAATCTGATATTCCTTTAAGCCAAAATTCTTTGCCGCAACAAGGGAATTCACCTGCATTCCGGAAGGATACTGGGTTAACAGTGTTTCAAAGTTAGTCTTCATCTCCGCTATAAGCTTCTTATTAGGAAAATAAGGATTTACAAGGTAACAGAAATCCAGAAGCTTTGGATAACGCCAGTAACCGCCATAGCGCTTCTGAAATCTGGCAAGCTTCTCCTCCCCTTCAAGGAAAATGGTTTCTGCTATATCCAAATCCTGAACATCATCTATCTCATACCACTTCTCGCCCTCAAGCCTTACAGCCTTGATGTGAGGGTCTTCAAGGAATGTGATTACCTTAAGCACCTGCTCATAGTACTCGTTAGTTCCAAGAGCTTTACAGTAAATTTCCAGGAATGGAACATAATACAGCTCTGAGAACTCCTTGCTGAACTTATATATATTAACTGTCTTGTAATACTCATCAATCTTGTTAAAGTCAAATTCACGTTTAGTCACAAATGACTTGATGTTGTCCTGTTCATCTAATTGAACTACAGTTCCATCCATCCAGCTCTCAAACTTGTCAACAAGAACCAAACTTGGATATGGGTGCTGTATGAGCTTTTGAAGTACAGCACCTTCAAACACAAGATCTGACTCCAGCAAAATAGTATCCTCCTGCACAAGATAATCCTTGGCAAGATACAGTGAGTAAATATTATTAGTTTTATTATATACACTGTTCTCTACATAAATTACCGGAGTAGATACTCCAAGATTTTCTATATAGTCTTTTAATTTTTTCCCTTCATAACCAACTACTACAACAATTCTTGACAAACCAAGCTTATCCAAATGTCCCATCATACGGTCAATCATAGCAACGCCATTCACCTTAACCATACACTTAGTTGCTTCGCTTGTTAATTCCTTTAAACGTTTACCCATTCCTGCTGCCAATATAATCGCCTGCATGTTTACCTCCTGTATCCATGGTC
>CAYOHM010000113.1:0-4441 GCA_964403785.1 uncultured Alistipes sp. | reverse complement strand
GTGATTCTAATTTATCCTCTCCAGTGAAAAGAGTATATTGCGCCTTATAAGTTTTAAGGAGTTTAGGGCAAATTTACTTTCACTGTAAGTTATCTCCTCCCTCGCAAAAGCAGAATGTTCAAGTATGACTGCTAACTTGCTGATGCAGGAGGCATTAATTCTTTTGCTTATCGGATAATGCTTCTTTATAAAATCAAGCTGCTCGTTTATTGAAATAATATAATCAAATTCAGGATACTTTCTTTTGATTCTCCCGACAACTATTTTATAATAATTCCTCACATTAATATTTCGGTTATTTCTGTGGTACGAGCGATACTGTTTGCTGTATCGGTAAACGTAAAAGGCAGATATACCCAGAGCTAAAATAACTGCACAGCCGATTAAAATACGTGATATGATTTTGTTAAATTGTGCGGTAGAAAATCCGCCGCCTGAGTTATCCGTATTGTCATTGTCAGCAGCGCTTGTACGGCTTATAATTCCGTATAGCGAGTTCCAGAAATCCGCACTATATTCAGAGTCCTGCAATGCAGCAGTAGTCGCCTCAAAAACTCTCCAGCCAAAATCCGGATCATAATATTCAACCCATGCGTGAGCTTTATCGTCAGCAATCTCAACATCAACTACCTGGGTTAAATCGCCAAGCGTGATAAAGGAGGAATCAATATAATCTTCTATATTTGCATCCGTGGCAGGAATTGCCTTGCTGAGCTCATCAGATGTTATAACATAGCCCTCCACATAACGGGCAGGTATTCCAAGAGTTCTCAATATAAGGGTTGCTGCGGTTGCAAAATGAGCGCAGTACCCTTTCTTAGTGTGATTGAGAAAATATCCGGCAAAATCCTGATTTGACGGTGTAATTCCGGGATTTAGCGAGTATGTAAAATCATCTGTAAGAATATCCGATAATTTTGAAATTACATTTTCAAGAGTATCATCATAATACAGCTCATTGTCTGTAAGGAACAGTGAGATTTCATCGCGTGTGTTCTCCGGTACCTGAAGATAGGTTTCCAACAGGGTGTCATTTGCTAAATAGCTGTTTTTAACAGAGGTATCATAGGGTATATAATAGCTAAGCGTTTTCTGTGAATCAATCGGAAACAAACTTGTATATGCCCCTGAAGCATCCATATGATAAGCGTCATTCGGGTCACTGTAATACGGGGCATATGTGACGGTATTATCGGCATCCACATTAGTAATATCCATTTTATACGGCTTAAGGTATGAGGTCTGTTCATCAAGATATGAAAATTCGTCAATAAGTGCACTATCCTCTGACAGGAGCTTGTAAGAGTCGGAATCAATAATATTTTCAGAAAATAACTGCAGCGCGCTATACCATTGTCTGTCCGTATATCCGATGCCCACGTAGCCACGAAGGTAAACGGTGGAGGAACTAAGAGGTACATATCTGACCTTAAGGTTGGTTTCATAATCCGGTCTTACAGAATAAATGCCGCCGAGTTTTCCGTTGCTTAAGCCGCCCGTAGCACTGTAACGGTTAAAAAGTCCACTGAGTCCAAAGGTTACAAAATATTCTACGTCATCAGTGACCTCACTCTTTAGTGCACTTTCCGATACATTTTTTTCAAAAACAGAGGAAGGCATAAATATATTAACTATAAGTAAAATAACAAGGGAAATAATAAATGAAACAAAAATTGTATAAATACAAGTAATTCCGTTTACTGTGTAGGAAAATCCCGCAAGGGTACGTGAAAAAGGGTTATGCTTATTGTAAGCCGCATAACCGGATTTAAACTGCTTCTTAACATATGGGCGTGAGTTAAGAATAATTAATGAAATATATGCCGTAAGCAAAATGGCAATATATGTTGCATTTGGAAGAAGCCTTACAAACAAAGGTACAATAAATGGAGCAAAGCTAATCAGTAAAATGTCCCAGAAGCGTATTCTCTCGCTTATCCACATATGCATAAGCAAAAGGTCCAAAATACCGCAGAAAATTATGAAATAAGTAATGGTAACATACGGATTTTCTATGGTTTCATCATAGTGGACTAAAGCAGGCACCTGAAGGTAGTTCTCAAAAGCCGCATAACAGAGGTTGACGATTGCGTGGTAGCCGCTGTTGACATATACATAAAAACGAACTATAAAAAATATAAATAAGACAAGAAAAATGATATATATCCAGTTTTTGACGGAATTACGAGCCAGATTCTTTACGAAGGCAATGATTATTGAAGCCAGAAAAAGGACTGGCAGTATTATTGCGAGATTAAACTCCTCAGTAAAGCATGACACAAAGCCGCACAAGCCCCCGACAACGAAAAGAAAGCATAAAATCCCCCTGAAAACAGGGATAAGAAAATCTGCGTGGCTCGAAAATAAGAGCTCCCTTGTATTGGAAAGGCCTATTATATTTTTATGATCTGTCTGCTTCTTTTTTGTTTTCCAAAACATAATCCGTACCTATGATAATAAAATTTTCGTAACCCGACATTTGTTTAATTTTGCCGCGTATGTCAGTGAAGTCATTAATCGGTGCTTCATAAAGCATCTCATAAATTGTATTGTAAAGCTCCTGCTTGTTGTGTATCAAGTGCAGCTTGCACTCACCGCATCCGACACTGTACCAGATATAAGTGAATGGAACAGCGTTTTGACACAGGTATGTGCCAATGCTGTAAGCATAATCCAAAATCAAATCCAGTAAATCAGCGCTTGTTTTTGCAAGCTCAATATAGAAAACCAACTGCTTTGAGGCAAGCGAAACGTGTTCCTTCACCATCAGAGTATCTTTTTTGGCAGTAAGCTTCCAGTGAATATCCTGAAGCTTATCTCCCGGTATATATTCCCTTACATCACTTATCTCACTAAAATCATAGCCCTTTGACTGACTTTCGGACAGCTCACAGGAGCCGGCCGAAAAATCCGTTGAAAACTCATCATTAACCAATCCGGCGTTAGGAAATACCGGTATTTCCCTTGTAATGTTTACAGCCCTTGGAAATGAAAATATATTAAGCAAATCATATACCCATATATTGGATATATCTATTTTGATGATTCCACAGTGACCGGCATTTACAGGATATGTGACTGACGCAGCGGACAGCGGCACCAGCGGAAGTGTTACAGAATGTGTAATTGTATCCGTATGAAATGAATTTGAAATACTAATATGCATCACGCAGGAATTTGAAAAAAACACGGATTTGTTTTTAACATTAATGCTAAAAACAAATTCGTCATTTCTGCTTTCAACATATTTTGCACCGGAAACTGACACCTCGGCAAAACGCGCTGCAAGCATACCGTTTATGTATGAAAAAACAGGCACAACAATAAGTGCTGCAAGAAATATCAAATTAAAGTATGTTCCGAGAAAATAAAACATAAAGCCATTTATGATAAGCAGCATTATATAGCAGGTTATGGAAAAAAACTTAACATTTGACTTATTCATGCCTGCATCCTTCTTAATAAATTATTTTAGTTTCCCTTTGGAACAGGTATCTCTGCGAAGATTTTAAGAAGCACCTCGTCCGCAGTCAGACCCTCTGCCTTTGCCTTACTTCCAAGCTGGATTCTATGGCGCAGAACATCACAGAATATAAACTGAATATCCTCGGGAATAACGTATTTGTGGTCACGCATAAGTGCGACGGCTTTGGAAAGCTTTAATAAATTAATGGCGCCGCGTGGACTTGAGCCGAGAGAAATATACTCGTTTGTTCTCGTTGCCTCAACCAGAGAGGTAATATAATCGAGAATGCAGTCACTTGCATATACGGAATCAACAGTTTCCTGAATATATAAAAGCTCGTCGGCGGTGATGACGGGTTCGATAGTGTTAATAGGAGGATTGACAACATTTTTTAATATGCTGACAGAATCATTATGCTCCGGATACCCCATAGAAAGACAAACCATAAAACGGTCAAGCTGTGAATCCGGCAAAAGCTGTGTACCTGATGAGCCGTAAGGATTCTCGGTGGCAATTACCGTAAACGGCGTCGGAAGCGGGTAAGTAATACCGTCAACCGTAGCATTTCCCTCCTCCATCACTTCAAGGAGAGCTGACTGAGTTTTGGGTGAAGTTCTGTTAATCTCGTCCGCAAGGAAAAGATTGCAAAAAACTGTACCCTTTTTATATTCAAATTCCTTTGTAGCGCTATTGTACATAGAAAATCCGACAATATCACTAGGCAGAACGTCAGGAGTGAACTGAACCCTCTTGTAATCAAGGGACATAGTGCGGGCAATACTGAGAGCAAGAGTAGTTTTGCCAACTCCGGGAATATCATCAAGAAGGATATTCCCCCTTGCAAAAACCGCTGCAAGCACCTTCTGTATTATCTCCTCTTTACCCTTTATGACCTCACAAATCTCCTTTTGGATTGAATATATTTTAATATCAGCCATAGACACAGTTCTCCTATAAGGTTACTTTTATAAGATA
>CAYOHM010000112.1:0-4556 GCA_964403785.1 uncultured Alistipes sp. | reverse complement strand
CAGATTTTTATCGCCAATGCCGATTATCTCGGCTCCTACGGAAACGCCGCCAACACTGTCGTATTTCCACTCACCGTCATCGCTCTTGCGATTGCTGTCATGATTGGTGACGGCTGTTGTGCTTTCGTAAGCTTAAGCTTCGGAAAAAAACGTTCGGAGGAGGCTAACCGAAGCGTCGGAAATGCAATCGTGCTGACAGTAGCCTGTGGTGTTATTTTATGTGCAATCTATCTGCTGTTTCAGGAGCCGATTATCACAATGTTCGGCGGCACAGTTAATGAAGAAACCTTCCATCATTCCAAGGAATATTTCTTCTATATTTCGCTTGGTATCCCGTTCTATATGTTCGGTCAGGCGATGAATCCCATCATCCGTGCAGACGGCAGCCCGAAGTTTGCAATGGTCTCCACGCTTGCGGGTGCGATAATCAATATCATACTTGATCCGATTTTTATTTTTGTTTGCAGATGGGGCATGATGGGCGCTGCCCTCGCCACTGTCATAGGGCAGGTTGTCACCGCAGTGCTTGCAATCTGGTACCTTGCTCACACAAAGACCATTCACCTTTCCCCTGTGGAATTTAAACTGAAATCTGCAATCGTCGGACGCTCGCTGATGCTTGGTATCTGCAGCTTTCTGTCACAGATTTCACTGGTCGCTGCAATGGCTGCAATAAACAATATGATTCGTCACTACGGTGCTTTGGATGCAATTTTCGGACAGGAGCAGTACGCGCAGATTCCAATGGCAGTAGTAGGAATTGTTATGAAATTTTTCCAGATTGTTATCTCCATTGTTGTGGGTATGGCTGCCGGATGCATCCCGATTGTCGGTTTTAATATGGGTGCCGGTCTTAAGCAGCGTGTAAAGAAGCTTTTCACCAGCCTGCTCCTGAGTGAAGCGCTGGTCGGTGTTGTCGCATTACTTATTGTGGAACTGCTTCCGCGCCAGTTAATTGCCATTTTCGGCGCTGCCAACGAAAGCATATATTACACGGATTTTGCAATTAAAGCATTCCGGATTTATCTGTGCATGATTATTTTCGCCTGCGTAAATAAAGCAACCTTTATCTTTTTGCAGGCTATGGGAAAAGCGGTTACTTCAACTGCACTGTCCATGATTCGAGAAATCGTATTCGGAGTGGGATTTGCACTGCTGCTGCCACGCTTTTTCGGGCTCGACGGTGTACTCTACTCAATGCCGGTATCGGATATTCTGACAGCAATTGTTTCAGTAATTATTATTGCAGTTACTTATAAACAGCTTGACACAAAAAAGGAACCGGAATCACTTAAAAAGGCGGTTATTGTAAATGCGTAACAGAATTAAGATTCTTGCCTCGTTATATTAGACCTTTCAAAATGCCCCGAAATTCCATTTGGATTCCGGGGCGTTCATACATTTTCTTAATTATTTTTCCGATTAATATCTCGAATGTTTTTTAACATCTTTTCCGTTATTCTCTTATAAATCTCCATTTCTTCTTTTGTAATTCCCTTAAATACCATCTCATCCATATTCTTCTTAGTTCTTGCAATTTCCTCTATTATTGAAGCTGCTTTTGATGTTATTGTATAATGCATACAACGTCTATCTCTTGCGTCCGGTGTTGACTTTATCAGGTCTTTTTGAAGAAGGCTGTCTATGGCTTGCGATACATGTCCCTTGTTAAGATTTAATCGGTAGGTTATATCTGTTGGTGTATCCTCACTGCCACACTTAGAGAGATAAAAAATGACTTCTATTTCTACTTTTTTTAAACAATATTTATTTTTTATTTCTTCAAATTGTACTTCAAACAGGCGTTTAAAGTCACCACCCTTTAAAGCTATCTCTAATTGTTCATCCATTTTCATTCACCTGCCTATAATTAAGATGAGGTAATTTTACTATCGGCAACAAAACATACAGAAAAACTGGCTAAAGCAATATGCCAGACAAAATTTATCCATTCCCTCTGCATATTTTTGAAATTCCTTCCCGACATCATTATATGAATAACTATTTCTATAAAGGCTTTGTTTAACCCTCTGATATTCAACATTGTTCGGCTCCATCCGTAGTGCCATATCTATCTGTTCTGAAGCCAGAACTGTATTACCCAGTCCTTGATTTGCAAGTGCACTTAAAAAATACCATCTTGCATTCCTCGCACTGCTTATTATTCTAATCAAAATATCATTTGCAGATTGATATTGCCTTATATTTATAAAATATATTGCCTGCTTTATTTCCTGACTGTCATCCGCTTGAGTCTTGGGCTGTACCTGCTCATAAGTTCTTCCGTAAAAGCCAAATATGTCATCATAATTGAAGCTTGAACTTTGACCATTATATTCATATGTGCCACCATATTGATTACTATAAGGATTTTGCTGCTGCCTATTTCTGTATTTTTCAGGATTGTTCAGCATATCATATGCCTCATTTACCTCATTCATCTTTTTGGCTGCTTCGGGATCATCAGGATGCAGGTCCGGATGATATTCCTTTGCCTTTTTCCTATATGCTTTCTTTATCTCATCCTTTGTAGCATCCCTTGAAATACCCAATACCTTGTATGGATCATCAATCATCGCAGTTCTCCTTCCTGCCTACTTTTGCATAATACTGCTGCCATACACCGCCATATAGTATATTTCTCAGCATATGAGTGTCCTGCACCAACGGAAGTTTTTCAAATTCTGCCGTAGCCTCTCCTATTATCATAGTCAATATTCTTTCCATTTCATCAGGCTTCTTTTTCATCGAATTTAATGGGTTATAGTTTCCTGTCTTCTTGTCCTTGTTATAATCTATTGTAGCATCCATAAGATATATGAAACGTCCCAGACTATAACCAAAGCTTCTAAGGCTACTACTCCAAAAGTCTTCTTCAACCACGAACAATTCGGACATAAGCCCTCCAAAACAGTTGATAGCCTCATCAGCATGCGAGTCAGACAATTTTTCGATTGTATTTAACTGACTTATACCTTTTTCAATAGCAGAACACTGCCTAGGATAACAATTATTTACTTTTTTATAATCATCTTCTATCATTTTTGCATATTTTTGAGACATAATCTTATGCTCATCCTGCCAATCGTCCATGCTCTTGTGATAAGCAAGTGCAACAGTCATATCTGCTGCATAATCTGTGTACCTATTTACCACCTCTACCCTTTTATGTAATGGGTGAATTCCACATCTAAATTCCTTAGTTTCCTCACATGGTTCGTATAATGACGAGAGAAACAATATCAAAAAAGTCATATCGTAATTAAGGCTTATTCTCGATAACTGTCCGTATTTACTTCCCAAAGTTTTGCACAAACCACAATATACACTCTGATAACGGTCAACTTCTTCTTTGTTCAGTTCCTTTTTGTTACAAACTATATATCCAAACATATGCGGCACTCCTTTATCTTAAGAGTTTAATATCTCCATAAATTCGTCACCTGTAATGGTCTCCTTCTCGTACAGATATTCGGCAAGCTCCCTCAATTTATCCCTGTTATCAAGCAATATTTGAGCCGCTTTGTCATGTTGATGCTTTACAATTTCAATCACCTGATCATCAATCATTGACTGTTTTTCTGCTGAACATACAAGCGAGGTATCCCCGCCCAGATATTGATTGTTAACCGTTTCCATGGCAACCATGTCAAACTCCTTGCTCATACCATATCTGGTCACCATAGCCCTTGCAAGCTTTGTAGCCTGCTCTATGTCATTTGACGCACCCGTTGATATTGTGCCGAAGATTATTTCCTCTGCAGCCCTTCCGCCTGTGTATGTAGCTATTTTATTCTCAATCTCCTCTTTTGTCATCAGGTAATGATTGTTTTCTTCAACCTGCATTGTATATCCCAGTGCACCGGATGTCCTCGGTATAATAGTTATTTTCTGAACCGGTGCAGAATTTGTCTGTTTTGCAGCCACAAGTGCATGTCCTATCTCGTGGTAGGCGACTGTCCATTTTTCCTTGTCCGTTAGGATTGCGTTCTTCTTTTGATAACCTGCAATTACGACTTCGATACTTTCCTCCAAGTCCGACTGAGTCGCATAAGCCCTGTTGTCACGGACTGCACGAAGAGCCGCCTCGTTAATAATATTTGCAAGCTCTGCGCCCGACGCTCCTGAAGCCATGCGTGCCACCTGTTTAAAATCCACATTATCTGCAATCTTAATCTTCTTTGCGTGTACCCGCAATATTGCCTCCCTTCCCTTCAGGTCCGGAAGTTCCACAGGAACTCGTCTGTCAAAACGTCCAGGTCTTGTGAGTGCAGGGTCTAGTGATTCCGGTCTGTTTGTTGCGGCTAAAATTATAACGCCGTTGTTACCCTCGAAGCCGTCCATCTCGGTTAACAACTGGTTTAAGGTCTGCTCACGCTCATCATTTCCGCCATAATTTCCTGTGTTACGTTTTTGCCCTATTGCATCTATCTCGTCTATAAATACTATACAAGGTGCTTTCTCCTTTGCCTGTTTAAACAAATCACGGACTTTGGCAGCTCCCATACCTACAAACATCTCAACAAATTCAGAACCTGATATAGAGAAAAACGGCA
>CAYOHM010000111.1:0-4643 GCA_964403785.1 uncultured Alistipes sp. | reverse complement strand
TTTTGTCCCTTTAATAACACCGCAAATCGTGTTATAATGTACGCAAATACTGAATTACTGGAGTTTATATGAATAAAACACATTATAATGCTAAATCATTGATAATAAGGTATGCCGCTGCCGCAGGAGTTTCTTTTGCAATTGTGGGCGTTTGCGCGTGCGGCAAAAATACTGAGCTTCCTGTTAGTACAACATTGGCAGCCACAGAATCGGCAGTGGATGTAACAACCACAGCTGCTGAGCTTGAGCGTACGGAGTTTGTACGGATGGAGGTTGTAAATAAGGATGAGGGGATTCAGATTAGGATTTTGGACGAGAATGGTGATAAGATTTTGGGGATGCCGTTTACGGTCTGCCTTGTAAAGGCAGGAACAACAGCCATTCTGGATAAGGAACAGTCGGCAACTATAACCGGTACGGAGTATACATCTGATAATATGGAGGGATATATCAATATAAATGATTTGGAATCGGGCTCGTATGAGATTTATCTTCGTCCGATGCCGGGATATCTGGACGCTTCGCCGATACCGCTGTCCTTTGTCATCTATACATATGATGAGAATATTTTGAACAAGGTTAAGCAAAGTGCGGATGTTGATATCAGCAAGGAGGATAAATCCTATTCAAAAAGCAATAATACGGATAATACAGGTAATAATGTGAAGCAGAATGAAGATGCTGTTAAGGTAAGCAATATGATAAGCTCCGGATTTATTCTGGGAACAAGCCAGAAATTTGAGGTGAATGTTCCGGAATACAATGAGGACGGAGAGATAACCTATGCAAAGATTAACTCAGTATCAATAGACTCGTTGAAAATTGATTCAAGTGATTATATAAAAGACAGCAACAAAGAGGAAATAATTATCGGTGACACCGAATATACAGGCTATGTCTATGAAACGAAGAAGTTCGATGAAAGGCTGGATGAGGAATACATTTCAAGTGCAATCATTAAAGACGACGAATCGGGCGAGTATATGCTGTATAATCTCATCCCGCATATGACAACCGATATGGAGGATATATATGTAGGCTGGTATTCCAAGAAGGGCAAGCACTATTACAATGACGAAAATGGCTATCCTGTGACAGGGTGGCGACGGATTGACGGAATGTGGTATTACTTTGATGAGAATGGTCAGAAGGCATCGGTAACGGGCATTGATGTTTCTCAGTATCAGGAGGATATTGACTGGCAGGCAGTTAAAGATTCAGGAATTGATTTCGCAATGATAAGATGCGGATTTAGGGGCTATGAGACAGGAGTGCTTGTCGAGGATGAGAAATTCAGGCAGAATATTCAGGCAGCCAAGGAGGTTGGGCTTCCTTTTGGAGTCTACATTTTCTCACAGGCAGTTACGGCGGCAGAGGCAGCAGAGGAGGCAAGTATGATTGTCCAGTTGAGTATGGCGTATAATCCGGAGCTGCCGCTTGCGATTGATATAGAGGCATGCGCAGGAAGGCAGGATGAACTCACTAAGGAAGAAAGAACAAAAATAATAAATATATATGCAAATGTAGTTAAAAGCCAGGGTATGGAGCCGATGCTTTATTCTAATAAGAGCTGGCTTAATAATCAGATTAATATGGAAAGCATATCCTGCAAGGTATGGTATGCAATGTGGCCGGGCGAGAGCGAAAATGCATCGGGTGCACCGAATGAGGACGCACTGGAGCCGGATCCGGATATGATTCCGGACAGAGAATGTGAAATATGGCAGTACAGTGATAAGGGCGTTGTTGCAGGAATTGAGCCACTGGTTGACCTTAATGCATGGGTGCCGTCCGTAAACCTGCAGCAGAATTAAGAAGGTGTAGTATTGTATGACAAAAATTGATGACTTTGAAAAGCGTTATGAGGAACAATTTAATGAATTTATTAATAACGCTAAAAAGCAGGGACGTAAGGGAATCGGCAAGGTAGTGTACGGCAGAATGATAATGATTGCAATGCTGCTTATAATTCAGGTTGTGGTATTGTGCATGATGGTTCTGCGGTATCAGAAATATGCAGTGCCTTTTTATGCGACAGTTATTTTGCTCGAGATAGTGGTTGTGCTTTTTATATTAAACAGCGATATGAATCCAATGTATAAGCTGTCATGGATAATTCCGGTGGTAGCGGTACCGGTTTTCGGAACGATGTTTTATATATTTTTCAGGCTTCAGGCAAGTACATGGCTGATGAAGAAGCGCAGTACGCAGATAAAGGATATTACAGAGAAGATAAATACACAGGATGAGGCTGTTCTGGCTCGAATAAAGGACGAGAGTAAGGATTTATATAATACCTCGAGGTATATGTACAATACAAGCAAAATGCCTGTTTATGATAAATCGGATGCAAAATATTTTCCGATGGGCGAGGAAGTTTTTAAACAGATGGTTTTTGAGCTGGAACAGGCGAGAGAATTTATCTTCATCGAGTATTTTATAATTGAAAATGGAGTAATGTGGGACACCATTCTTGAAATTCTAAAGAAAAAGGTGAGTGAGGGTGTTGAGGTCAGGGTTATGTATGACGGAACCTGCAATGTTTCGCTGCTTCCAAACTCATATCCAAAACAGCTTAAGGAATATGGAATAAAGGCAAAGGTGTTTTCTCCGATTATACCTATTCTGTCGGTTCACCAAAATAACAGGGATCACAGAAAAATAATGGTAATCGACGGTAGGACAGCGTTTACGGGAGGAGTTAATCTCGCAGATGAATATATAAATGTAGTTGAAAGATTTGGAGTGTGGAAGGACAACGCAATAATGATTACCGGAGCTGCGGTAAGCAGTTTTACGATAATGTTTTTGCAGTTGTGGAATCTAGGTGAAAAGACGATTACGGAGGATTTTGCCAAATATATTAAGAAAGATGCCATAGCAATGCCTCACTCAAAGGGATATATAATGCCTTACGGTGATTCTCCAATTGAAAAAGAAAACAGGGCGGAACAGGTATATTTTGATATAATCAATCAGGCGAAGGACTATGTATATATAACAACACCGTATCTGATACTGGATAATGAAATGACCATTACATTAAAGGCGGCGGCAAGGCGCGGCGTAGATGTCCGTATTTATATGCCGCATATTCCTGACAAAAAATATGTATTCTATCTCGGAAGGACATATTACCCGACACTGCTGGAAGCCGGAGTAAGGATATTTGAATATCGTCCGGGCTTCATACATGCCAAGACCTTTGTTTCTGATGATGTTAAGGCGGTGGTTGGAAGTATTAATCTTGATTACCGCAGTCTTTTTCTGCATTTTGAATGTGGCGTGTATGTATATGGAAATGAGTGTATAAACGAGATACGTCAGGATATTGAGGATATTACCGGGGACTGCATAGAAATCACGCCGGAATACTACAAAAGCATACCGGCGCCAAAACGTCTGGTGGGCAGAATACTAAGACTGCTGGCACCAATGATGTAAGTGTAAATTAAGTTATCTTTTTATTTCATATTCCTGATTCATAAGACGCAGGATTGACTGCTTATCATCAGTGATATTAAAGTCACCACGTATAGTGTGCTTGATAACGGATGAGGATACGGCAAAGTTAACGATATCATCAGGCTCCATACCCTCCATAAGAGCATATATAAGCCCGCTTGAGAATGCATCTCCTCCGCCCACGCGGTCGAGTATGTTAAAGCGGAAGGTCTTGCTCTCGTAAGTCTTTCCGTCATACCAAAGATATGCCTTTAATGAGTTCTCACTGCCGGAATGTACATAGCGCACATGACGGCCAATCGCTTTAAAATGATATTTATTGTAAAGCTCTTTAAAAATATAATCCTGCTGTTCATATGTAGGCTTAAGACCGATGCCTTCCTTGATATCGTGTCCGTCCTCTCCGATGAGGTTGATAGGCTCGATGCCGATTAAAACATCTACATAAGGAAGGTATTCCGTTATACAGTCCCTTGCCTCCTGCCATCCCCAAAGGGCGCTTCTGTAATTTCCGTCGAAGCTGACCGTCATACCGAGCTCCTTAGCGGCGATGAGTGCACTCTTAATAAGGTCACGGCAGTTCGCGGACAGAGCCGGTGTGATGCCGCTTAGATGAAGCCAGTCAAAGCCTGCAAGAACCTCCTTCATATCTGTTTGTGAATAATCATATGTGGCAAAAGAGGAATTCTTACGGTCATAAATAACCTTTGACGAACGAACCGCAAAACCCTCTTCCAGATAGTAAATGCCGATACGTTCTCCAGCGAATATTGTCTTAGACATATGCACGTCATTGGTTCTTAAGTAGCGGACAGCCGATTTGCCGACTGAATTATCCGGAAGCACGGTAAAAAATGTACTGTCAACACCCAGATTTGCAAGTGAGGCAGCAACGTTTGCTTCAGCACCTCCGTAATTTACTATGAAAGAGTTAGCGTTGCGAATCTTCTCATAATTTGGAGGAGAAAGACGCAGCAAAATTTCACCGATTGTAATAAATTTGATATCTTTAATATCCTTCATGTGATTACCCTCTTACTATTTAATATTTGAGGTGGTTGCGAAACTAAGGCGGGTGCAGGCATATAGGTGCGATTATGCGGTAATTGTTCGCCGCCGGTATTTAGGCAGCGTATTTTGCTGCCTTATGTACCGCTGCGTGCGAACTCTTAGTGCAA
>CAYOHM010000110.1:0-4692 GCA_964403785.1 uncultured Alistipes sp. | reverse complement strand
AAATTATGCCACAAAATCAATTTCAGAGAATGGTCTTTGCCTTTCTCACAGTTATTATTACCGTACATGCATACGTTTTTTACAGTCTGTATGTCCTGAACGGAAGCCTGCTAATGGAGATAACCGGACAAAGCAGTGTATTGGCCGCTATTAATGCAAATGGCGGTGTTTATATGTTTGGAAGGAATCTTCCAATCTGGGCTGTTATTTTAATTGAATTCTGTTTTGCCTACTTACTTGAAAATCTGCTGGGAAGTCCGCTGTCTTTTCGACTGGCATGCAGAGTATTCGACCCAAGAAGAAATCATCCGATGATATTCGAAACGGCAATTATATGTGCAACCGTTGGCATTATGTGTCCGGCTATGAGTTTTCTGGCAGCATGGTTTTATTACCCGTACTATGCAGGACTTAATATTTTGACGCTGCTTGCAAACTGGCTTAAGCTGGTATGCTTCAATCTGCCTTTTGCGTATTTTTCACAGTTGTTCTTTATTCAGCCACTTGTCAGGGTATTATTTAGGGCATTATTCGCAAAGCAGATAAAGGCTCGTGAAGACAAGGCACATGAAGCTGAGACAACAGGAAATGAAACAGAGCGTCCTACGGATGAAACAGAGGCAATTGCGGATGTTTGGAAAAGAATGGATGAGATTTCAGAAAGGCTTGAACATGAGAGAATGCAGAGAAAGAAGCTGCAGGAACGTGTTGAGAACAGCGTAAAATAATAAATAAAATAAGGATATAAAATAAGGATTAAAATAAGGATACAAATTGATACTTGAAAAACCATGCATTAACAGTTACAATTAAAGACAGTTTTATAAAAAGACAATGAGAGGTTTATGATATGGAAAAGACAATGGATAAAATTGTTGCATTGGCAAAGTCAAGAGGATTTGTTTATCCTGGTTCGGAGATATATGGAGGATTGGCTAATACTTGGGATTACGGCAATTTAGGCGTTGAACTTAAGAATAATGTCAAGAAGGCATGGTGGCAGAAATTCGTACAGGAAAGCCCGTACAATGTCGGCGTTGACTGTGCAATCCTTATGAATCCGCAGACATGGGTTGCTTCAGGACATCTCGGCGGATTTGCAGACCCGCTTATGGACTGTAAGTGCTGTAAGGAGAGATTCCGTGCCGATAAGCTTATTGAGGACTGGTGCAGTGAGAATGATTATAAGCTTTCAGAGTCTGTTGACGCATGGTCAAATGAACAGATGGAGAGCTTTATCAGTAAGAACGCTATCACATGTCCTTCATGCGGCAAGGCGGATTTTACGGAAATCAGACAGTTTAACCTTATGTTCAAGACATTTCAGGGAGTGACTGAGGATGCCAAGAATACGGTATATCTCCGCCCTGAAACAGCACAGGGTATTTTTGTCAACTTTAAGAATGTTCAGAGAACGTCACGCAAGAAGGTTCCGTTTGGTATCGGACAGATTGGTAAATCCTTCAGAAATGAGATTACTCCGGGTAATTTCACATTCCGTACAAGAGAGTTTGAGCAAATGGAGCTGGAGTTCTTCTGTAAGCCGGGTACGGATTTAGAGTGGTTCAGGTATTGGAGAGAATACTGCATTAATTGGTTAAAGTCCCTTGGCATCAAGGATGATGAAATGAGAGCCAGAGATCATTCTCCGGAGGAGCTGTGCTTTTACAGTAAGGGTACTACCGATATTGAGTTTTTATTCCCATTCGGCTGGGGTGAGCTTTGGGGTATTGCGGATAGAACTGACTATGATCTTACGCAGCATCAGACAGTGTCCGGCGAGGATATGAATTATTTTGATGATGAAACCAAGGAAAAGTACATTCCGTATGTCATCGAGCCATCGCTTGGAGCTGACCGTGTGACACTCGCTTTCCTTTGCTCAGCTTATGATGAGGAGGAAATTGAAAAGGGTGATGTAAGGACAGTCCTGCATTTTCATCCGGCACTGGCACCTGTTAAGATTGGTGTGCTGCCTCTTTCAAAGAAGCTCTCTGAACCGGCTGAGAAGATTTTTGCAGAGTTGTCAAAGACATATAACTGTGAATTTGATGACAGGGGTAACATTGGAAAGAGATACAGAAGACAGGATGAAATCGGTACTCCTTTCTGCATTACATATGATTTTGAGTCCGATGAGGATGGCGCTGTTACGGTACGTGACCGTGATACAATGCAGCAGGAGAGAATCAGAATTGAGGATTTAAAGGCATATTTTGCTGACAAATTTACTTTCTGATTAAATAATATATAATTATTAACGATTTTATGATATATACGCACTTTATGAGCTAAATACCTTGAACATAAAGTGCGTTTTTTATTAGCGGAGAAATAAAAATGATATGTGATAAGTGTAAATATGAATTTTTCGAGGGCAGAAATTGTCCAAACTGCGGAAATTTAGCAATATTTGTTATGGATGATGACTATGAAAATCGAAAAAACGAGTGGGAACAGGAAAACAAACCAGAAGAAGTTGAGCAGAAAAAGAAAATTTCCATTACGGTGGATAAAGAAAAAGTAAAAAAAGCGGTGCTTATCGGTACGGCAGCGGTGGCTGTAATTGCAGCGGCAACGGCGATGCTTTTGCTCATCCTGCATTATGCGGAGCAAAAGAAATACATTGTGCTGTATGATAACGCATCCGTAATAGTCGGTCTTAATAAAAGTATATCTGCATTTGACAGTGAGAACGCGGTTTTTTCGGCAGACGGCATTTATGCCTATGCGGGCAGGGAATGTGAAACTGAAGGTGAGCTTCTAAGTAATGTAGTAAGCAGGAACGGAAAGTATGCTGCGATTGTTACCGTAATCGGAAATGATGCGGATGAAGCCGAGTATTACCTATACAGATATGACCGTACGGAGAATATTTTGACTGAAATTAGGCATGGAAGCCAAACAATCAGAACGGTAAGCGTTGTAAATGACGGTCAGGTTATTTATGAAGCGGCAGAGCTTGGTTCATACAGCGCCATTATAGATTCATCAATTTATCTGTATGACGGAGAAAGGACAAAAAAGCTTGCAGAAGATGTGTCTGATTTTGTTTCCTGTGAAAAGGATGGTGATTTTCTCTACTATGATACGCAGATGAATGTGTATTTATATTCCGGCGGGGAGATAACGGAGCTTACGGATGATGCATTATCCAATGAAGGAAGCCAATTTGTATGTACTTATAAGGGAAATTATTATTATCTCACAAATGCAGGAGATTTGTATGATGCCGGAAAAGATAAGCTGGCGGACACCGGAGTAAATGTAGGGACGCTCAGCAATGTAGCAGGAACGGATAAGGTTACATATGTTAAGGATGGAACTCTTTACATATATGGCTCATCCATAAAAACGCCGGTGGCACTTATAGAAAATTACGATTACTATGGAAGCAGGCTTAAGATTTTGGAAAATAGTGGGAAAATATATTTTGTATATCAGGATACCCTATATATATGTAATTCTCGTGGGAAGGTTAAGACAACTAAGGATAATGTTCAGGGAGTATATTTTTCACTTAAATAAAAAAGCAGGTTTAGATTAACCTGATTTATGCACAAAAATGTATGAGGTTTTTTGTATAAAATCCCATACATTTTTTAATAGACGAAATAAATATGTATTGTTATAATATTAACGAGGTTGAAAAATGGTTTCATAAATAATTTTTGGAGGGAAATAATTATGGCAAATAAGTATTGTTACCTTTTTAGTGAAGGTAATGCCGGTATGAGGGAGCTTCTTGGAGGCAAGGGTGCGAACCTTGCAGAAATGACTAACATTGGTCTTCCTGTTCCACAGGGCTTTACAATTACTACACAGGCCTGCACTCAGTATTATGAAGACGGAAAGCAGATTAATGAAGGGATTATGGCAGAAATTATGGAGTATGTTGCCAAAATGGAGGAAATCAACGGCAAGAAGTTTGGTGACCTCAAGAATCCGCTTTTGGTTTCAGTTCGTTCCGGTGCCAGGGCTTCAATGCCGGGTATGATGGATACAATTCTTAATCTGGGACTTAATGATGAGGTTGTTGCAGCTATGATAGCAGGCAACCCTGACCCTAAGTTCGAGCGTTTTGTATATGATTCTTACAGAAGATTTATTCAGATGTTTTCAGACGTTGTTATGGAGGTTGGCAAGAAGTACTTTGAAGAGCTCATTGATAAGATGAAGAAGGCTAAGGGAGTAAAGTTCGATGTTGAGCTTACCGCAGCCGACCTTAAGGAATTGGCTGAGCAGTTCAAGGCAGAGTACAAGAAGCAGTTGGGAGAGGATTTCCCTTCCGACCCGGTTATACAGCTTAAGGAGGCTATTCGTGCAGTATTTCGTTCGTGGGATAATCCGCGTGCAAATGTATACAGACGTGATAATGATATTCCGTATAGCTGGGGTACGGCTGTTAATGTAATGCCTATGGTATTTGGCAACTTAAATAATGAATCCGGTACAGGTGTAGCATTCACGCGTGACCCTGCAACGGGTGAGAAGAAGCTTATGGGAGAGTTCCTTGTAAATGCACAGGGTGAGGATGTTGTTGCAGGTGTACGCACACCGATGCCAATCACACAGATGGCAGAGCAATTCCCACAGGCATATAAGGAATTTGTAGAGGTTTGTGACAAACTTGAAGCTCATTATCATGATATGCAGGATATGGAGTTTACGGTTGAGAATAAGAAGCTTTAT
>CAYOHM010000109.1:0-4852 GCA_964403785.1 uncultured Alistipes sp. | reverse complement strand
TAAAGCTGCACCAATTCATAAAATATCAAGGAGTTTAAGATGGCAAATTATGTGATTTCTACGGATTCGACAAGTGACCTTCCGTTGGAGTTTACGAAGGAGAACAAGGTAGCGGTACATTCGTTGTATTATCGTTTTGGTGATGATGTATATGGGGGAAAACGCCAGATGACTTCAAAGGAATTTTTTGACAGGATGAGGAACGGCGAGATGCCGACAACTATGGCAACAAATCCGCAGGAATCAAAGGAATTGTTTATGGAGGCTGCGGCAAGGGGAGAGAATGTCCTTCATATTGCTTTTTCATCAACACTTAGCAGCACCTATCAGAATACCTGTCTGGCAGCAAATGAAGTTATGAGAGAGTATGATGACATAAAGATTGTCGTAATTGATTCCATGGCTGCCTCAATGGGAGAAGGACTTATTGTTTATAAGGCAGTTGAGAAGATGAAGGAAGGAATGGAATTTGAAGAGCTGTGCCGTTATGTGGAAAGTATTTTACCGCATGTAGCTCATGAGTTTACCGTGGATGACCTTTTTCATCTGTACAGGGGCGGACGTGTGTCAAAGGCTACGGCTATCGTGGGAACGATTGCGGGAGTTAAGGTCAATCTGTGCGTGAATAATGACGGTGCGCTGTGCCAGTACACCAAAGTCCGCGGACGCAGAAAGTCGCTCAGCACGCTTGTTGATACTATGGAGCAGCTTCAGGGTGCGTACAGAAACGAAAATGATGTTGTAATGATTGTCCATGATGACACTACTGAGGATGCAGAGTATGTTGCGTCACTTGTCAGGGAAAGATTCGGAATACAGAATATAATTATGAATACCATTTGTCAGACAATAGGTGCTCACACCGGAACGGGTGTAGTCGGGCTTTTCTTTATGGCGGACAGGAAGCTTTAATATTACTGAAAGGAAATGCAGCATGAAGTTTTATTTTGCACCTATGGAGGGTATAACGGTATATGTATACAGAAATATGTACCGCAAATACTTCGATGAGATAGATAAATATTTTACTCCCTTTATTTCCGGAAACCGTAAGGCGAGTATGAAGTCCAGAGAACTAAGGGATGTACTGCCGGAGAATAATCCTGATATAAATGTTGTCCCGCAGATTCTTACAAATGATGCACAGGAGTTTATCAATACTGCAAGGCGTATTCAGTCACTTGGCTATGATGAGGTTAATTTGAATCTGGGCTGTCCTTCGGGAACGGTATCCTCAAAGGGAAGAGGTTCAGGCTTTCTTGCACAGCCCAAAAGGCTGGACGAGTTCCTTTACAGGATATATGATGAGCTTAATGATATGAAGATTTCCATAAAAACCAGAATCGGCAAGAACAGTGAGCAGGAATATGATGAGCTGCTGGATATATATTCAAAATATCCGATAAGTGAGCTCATAGTGCACCCGAGAATCCAAAAGGAATTTTATTCGGGAAGTGTGCATCTTGACGAATTTGCCAAAACGTACACAAAAGTAAAGTGTCCGGTGTGCTACAATGGTGATATTTTTACGGCACAGGATATGGAAAATGTCATGGCAAGGTTTGGGCAGACGGACAGAGTGATGATTGGACGGGGACTTATAACAAATCCGTTCCTTATTAGAAATATTAACGGAAGTGACGGCCTTACGGGGCAGTTTGTAAAAGAGTTTTATCGCGGGCTTTATGAGGAATACCGCAAGGTAATCACAGCCGATAAGGATATTCTGTTTAAAATGAAGGAACTTTGGGCATATCAGGCAAAGGCGTTTTTGGATGACGAAAACTATGCCCGGGAGGTTTTTAAGTCAAAGTCCCGGGACGAGTTCTTCTGCGCCATGGACCAAATGGTAAACAACTGTGAAATAAAGCCTGCACAAAGCAGGAGGTAGACGCGTTTAATCGTCAGCCTGCTTTATGTTAAGCTTGTCGATATCCGGTGAAATCACCATGGAAAAGTTCGTATGGTAAATCACAAAGCCGGGTTTTGCGGCGTTTGGCTTTTTTAAGTTTTTACGCAAAGTGTAGTCAACTTCAACCTTATCAAGATTTTTTGCTTTTGAATAGTGGGCGGCAAGGGCGGCAGCCTCCTCAAAGGTTTTGTCAGGAAGCTTTCCGTCACCGGCTTTCACGATAACATGGGAGCCGGCGGTGTCCTTTGCATGAAACCACCAGTCGCTGCCCTGTGCAAATTTAAAGGATAGCTCGTCATTTTGAAAGTTGTTTTTGCCGACGTACATATGGTAGCCGTCCGATGAAATATAATGAAAAGGTTTGCTTGTAAAACGTTCTTTTTTGGACGTTTTCTTTTTTTTGATGTAGCCGTACTCGACAAGCTCCTCCTTTATCTGGGAAAGATCAGCTTCACAAAGCGCAATGTCGAGAGCATTGGAAATTGATTCAAGATGCTCTATTTCAGCTTTTACCTCCTCGATTAATTTGCTTGTTGCCTCAAAGGTACGCTTTAATTTATTATACCTGTCAAAGTATTTGATTGAGTTTTCACGGGCGGATAAGGTTTCATCAAGAGGAATGGTGACTTCCTCGTTTGTGTAGTAATTTAATGCGGTAAAAGACTTTGCACCCTCCTCAATACCATAACCGTATGCATTAAGAAGCTCGCCGTACACCTTATATTTGTCACGTTTTTTGGTATCTTCAAGCTGCTTAAGGAGTATGTCATATTTTTTTTCGTCGCGCTCAAGAATGGTGCCGACAATCCTGCGCAGCTCGCCGGAATGCTGGTGCATCCTTGAAATGGTATTTTTCTTGGTATAGTAATCGGATAAAAGTTCACTGATTGAATCATAGTGCCTGTGCTTTTTGTTTGTATAATTAGTCAGGTCAATAGCTGCATATTCAACAGGACCGTTTTCGTCATAGATAATGGTGGGTTCAAAATTTTTATTTTTAACGTCATCCATCAGCAGTGAAAAGATGTGATATAGATGCAGACGTTCATTTTCGGTTAAATCAGCCGCATTTGTTTCGCAGTCAATGCAGGCTCTGTGACAGATTTCCGTTGATACACATGGACTAAAGCCGATAAGTGATGTGTATAATGCTTTATGAATACTGCATGGCTTTTGGAAAACGGTCTGTGAAAACTGTTCAAAGCTGATGACGAGAGGGTCATATTTCTGGTCCTGACATGGGATGAAGTAATCTCTTCCGGGGAGAACCTCACGCACGGAGCTGATTTGTGCGGAAATGTGTTTAATACTGTCAAGAATTTTATTATTATCATCACAGAAAATAATGTTGCTGTGTTTGCCCATAAGCTCTATGATAAGGTGTTTTGTGCATAAATCGCCCATCTCATTGAAATGCTCTATTTTAAAATCCACAACACGCTCAAGACCTGCCTGTGTGATTGATATAATACGTCCATTGCCTATGTGTTTTCTAAGAAGCATACAAAATCCCGGTGCGGTAAGCGGAGAAGGCTTGTTATCCTCGGTAAGATACAAAAGCGGAAGAGAGGCGTTCGCAGACATCAAAAGTCTGAAAGCACCCTTTGAACCCTTGAGTGTAAGCAAAAGCTCATCATTCTCCGGCTGTGCGATTTTGCTTATTCTTGCGTCTTTAAGTAAATCATTCAGTTCTGATACAATATCAGCGATTGTTATTCCGTCAAAAGCCATAGCGTAAAATGCTCCTTTATGTTATAATTGCACGTAGATAATTGCGAAGCTATGCCGGTACCCGCCTTAGCTTCACAATGACCTTATAATTATAACATAATAAAAAAATAAAAAATATATATTGACATATGCTTTTTTTGATGGTATATTCTAGGAGTTGTAAAGAAAGCAGAGTATCCACTCTCACCTTAGCATAAATGTATGACTCGGGTTAATATTTCTGTAATTCCCCGTTATTTGGGGGCTTATTGTGAGATTTAAGTGGATGGCTGTGCTGTTCACTTTTTTTATTACAATTCTATTTGGAGGTGCACTACTATTAGCGAGTTAATGATTAACGAACATATTAAGGATAAAGAGGTTCGTGTTATTGGAGAAAACGGGGAGATGCTTGGAGTTATGTCTCCGAAGGATGCAATGAAGCTTGCAAGAGAGGCAGAGGTTGATCTTGTAAAGATTGTTCCGACAGCAGTTCCGCCGGTATGTAAAATCGTTGATTATGGTAAGTATAAGTATGAGCTTACCAGAAAAGAGAAGGATGCCAAGAAGAAGCAGAGAGTTATCGACATCAAGGAAGTTCGTTTATCTCCTAATATCGAGGAAAATGACCTGAATACTAAGGCTAATGCTGCCAGAAAGTTCATTGAAAAGGGCGATAAGGTTAAAATAACGCTTAAGTTCAGGGGACGTGAAATGGCACATATGGAGCAGAGCAAGCATATTCTGGATGATTTCGCACAAAAGTTGGCTGACATAGCGCAGGTGGAGAAAGCACCTAAGCTTGAAGGCAGAAGCATTATTATGGTTTTAACTGAAAAACGTTAAAATAGATGAAACTGGTTTAATGAATAGGAGGAAATATCATGCCAAAGTTAAAGACAAAGAAAGCTGCTGCAAAGCGTTTTAAGAAGACCGGTACAGGTGAATTAAAGAGAATGAAGGCATTCAAGAGCCATATCTTGACAAAGAAGACAGCTAAGAGAAAGAGAAATCTCAGAAAAGCAACATTAACAGATAGTACAAATCTTAAGACAATGAAGAAGATTATGCCTTATCTTTAAGGATTATTATAACAAGGAGGAAAATCTAAAATGGCAAGAATTAAGGGCGGCGTAAACGCTAAGAAGAAGCATAACAGAGTATTAAAGCTGGCAAAGGGTTACAGAGGAGCCAGATCTAAGCAGTATAGAGTAGCAAAGCAGTCAGTTA
>CAYOHM010000108.1:0-4886 GCA_964403785.1 uncultured Alistipes sp. | reverse complement strand
TGATAGTAAAGCTTGTTGAAACTTATCCGAAGTTTCAGGAAATCTATGAACAAATCTATGGAATGTGCAGGAACATAGGGGGAATAATGGAGATGTTTTCAGAAGAACTGCGGGAACTGGACCGCAACACGGTGCAGTATATGATAGATGTGATGCAGGATGAGATAAATGCGCAAAAGGGAATGCTGGACGAGCAGAAGTCGCAACTGGACGAAAAGCAGGAAACAATAAATGAGCAAAAGCGACAGCTAGAGGCAGCTCTGAAGCGTATAAAAGAGTTGGAAGGTTTGTCATAAGGAGTGTTTGCAGTCGCCTCCAGCCAAACATTTCTACAAAACCCTACGCCAATATTTTTAAATCCCAAAAAGTATTATGATTTAGATATTTTCAGACGTTTTTTGTGTCGTTTAGTGTCGAAAACTGCGAAAAAAACAAGTTGCCGAAGGTTTATTTAGAATTTATAATAGATTTAAAAAGTTGAGAGGGGATTAATAAATGATTAATGTGGTTGCTGCCGACGATAATGAGGAGATTTTATCTCTCATTGATACGGTGCTTGCAAAGGAAAATGATCTTAAGCTTGTGGGGAAAGCCAGCAATGGTATAGATGCAATTCGCGAAATCCGCGAAAAAAAGCCTGATGTTGTTATTTTGGATGTTATTATGCCAAAACTTGACGGACTTGATGTACTTGAGGAATTAAATAATGACAAATCCTTTGACTGTAAGCCGTATTTCATTATGCTAAGTGCCGTGGGCAAGGATAATATCACTGAGAAATCCTTTGATTTGGGCGCAGAGTATTATATGGTGAAGCCCTTTGATGTTAATTTCTTTCTAAAGAAGATTCGTGAATATAAAAAAGACAACAGCACCGCAAAACCAGCCGTACAGGTACAGAGCACAAAGTTTGTAAAAGAATCATCGGTTAATCCGGCAGCCACGATTTCACCTCAGGTACTTGAAATCGAAATAACAAATATAATTCATGAGATTGGTGTTCCTGCGCATATAAAAGGATATCAGTACATACGGGATGCCATATTAATGTGCATCAATGATTCAGAAATGATAAACAGTATTACCAAGATACTTTATCCTGAAATAAGCAAGAAATACAGGACCACTCCAAGCCGTGTTGAGAGAGCAATAAGACATTCCATAGAAGTGGCTTGGAACAGGGGGAATCCTGAGGTTATTGAGGAGTATTTCGGATATACGGTAAGCGACGGCAAGGGGAAACCGACGAACTCAGAGTTTATTGCTTTAATAGCTGATAAATTAAGACTTTCTCATGGAATCAGACAATAAGTTCGGATTGATATATTTTTCTGACATTTCTGACATTTTTTGCAAATAGTTCTTTTAAAAATACATTAAATCAGTTATAATGTACATATAAAATTGTATTTGCGGAGGTATTTACCATGAAAAAGGTATTGTTTATAGCTTCTGAAGCAGTCCCATTCATTAAGACAGGAGGATTGGCTGACGTTGTTGGTTCGCTTCCTAAGTATTTTGATAAAGATAAATTTGATGTTAGAGTTATGCTCCCTAAGTATATGTGTATTCCATGGCAGTATAGGGAGAAGATGGTATATAAAACTCACTTTTATATAGATCTTGCATGGAGACAGCAGTATGTGGGTGTATTTGAGATGGAATATAACGGGGTCATATTCTATTTTATAGATAATGAATTCTATTTTGCAGGCTCAAAGCCATACGGATACATACATGAGGATATTGAGAAGTTTGCTTATTTTTGCAAGGCTGCTTTATCTGCAATTCCGGTTATAGGATTTGAACCGGACATCATACATTGCCATGACTGGCAGACAGGTCTGATTCCGGTTTATATGAAGGAACGTTTTCAGGGCAATGAAATTTTCCGCCGTGCCAAGTCCGTTATGACAATACATAACCTCAAGTTCCAGGGTATTTGGAATTTGAAGAAGATACAGGATATAACAGGACTTCCTTCGTATTTCTTTACACCGGACAAGCTGGAGGCTTATGGTGACGGTAATTACCTGAAGGGCGGTATTGTCTATGCTGATGCTGTTACTACCGTAAGTAAGAGTTACGCAGAGGAGATAAAGACGCCGTTTTACGGTGAGAATCTGGATGGTCTTATGCGTGCACGCTCCAACAGCATTGTCGGAATCGTGAACGGAATTGATTATGATGACTATAACCCTGAGACGGACCCTCGGATTCCAAATAATTACAATGCAGTTACCTTCCGCAAGGAAAAATACAAGAACAAGCTTGCTCTCCAGAAGGAGCTGGGTCTTGAAGTCAACAAGGACAGGATGATGATTGGTATCGTATCCCGCCTTACAGACCAAAAGGGCTTTGATTTAATTGCTTATATGATGGACCAGATGTGTCAGGATGCCATACAGTTTGTTGTACTGGGAACAGGTGAAGCAAAGTACGAGAATATGTTCCGCCATTTTGCATGGAAATACCATGACAAGGTTTCAGCCAATATATATTACAACGAGGATTTATCTCATAAGATATATGCTGCGTGTGATGCGTTTCTTATGCCGTCACTGTTTGAACCATGCGGCCTGAGCCAGCTTATGAGCTTAAGGTATGGCACGGTTCCTATTGTCCGTGAAACGGGTGGTCTTAAGGACACCGTATCGGCATATAATGAGTACGAAGGAACCGGAACAGGTTTTTCTTTTGCAAATTATAATGCCCATGAAATGCTTAATACAGTCAGATATGCCGAGAAGATATATTATGACAAGAAGCGCGAATGGAATAAAATCGTTGACAGAGCTATGGCAGCTGATTTTTCATGGACAGCTTCCGCAAAGCAATATGAGGAATTATACAATCGTTTATAAGGGTATGGTAGCGTAGAATGAGTGAGCAGATAGATTTTAACAAAGAATACGAGAAAAGAAAAATTGAGCATCTGGATGATTTGAAGAAATTATATTTAGAGGTATATGACGAAAGATTTGATGCGTATACTTTTCTTTTAAAGAATCTTGATAATGCGTTTGCATACAGGAATGAAGCATTGAAATTATCAGATGTTGAGCGAAGCAGAAAGCCGGGCTGGTACAATCAGAATAATTCCTATGGTATGACTGTGTGCCTTGACAGTAAGGATAATACTTTGGCTTCTCTTACGGAACGCATAGAATATCTTAAGGATTTTGATATTTCTTTTATTAATGTTATGCCTTTGTTAAAGCAGACCTTGGTTAATAAACCGGGAGCGCTTCCTGAATTTATTTCTGTGGATTTGAACTATGGTACGATTGCAGATTTACATAAGTTCTGTCTGATATGCAGGCAGAATGGAATCAGTGTCTGCTTTGATAATATCGGAGACTACTGTAAGCCCGAGAATACGGAAGAACTTTTTTCTAATCCGGTTTTCTTTAATAAGCTGGTATACGATATGCTTATGTTCGCTAACCTTGGCGTGGATATATTTAAGATTAACTGCAGACCATATAAGTGGAATGATTTGGGTATTGATTTTCCTTACAAGGACCAGGATATCCATTTTGTCAAGGTTTTGCGCAAAATATTTGAAATCGTGGCTCCGGGATGTCTGCTTTTGTGCAATGGTGAGTATGACAATGAAAGCTCGGTTTCTTTCTATGGTTCGCTTGTTAATCAGGATTGTGAACTCATTAATAATGTAAGTAACAGGGATTTTCTGCTTGATACGATTGCTGACAGGAATGTTTCAAAACTGCGCAATATGATTGAATCGCTCAGTATGTTGAGCAGAAGTACGGTTTTCCTTAATTATATTCAGGACCCGTGGGATAGTGACTGGCAGAATCTGGCCGATCTTTGCGGGGTTGATGCTGCGAATGACAGGCTTGAAATGGAGCTTGCAACAGATTTTGATATGATGCTGCAGGGATATTTGATGATGATTCCGGGTGTTCCGGTTATGTATCTGGGCGACGAATTAGGTCAGTCGGGTCAGAAGAGCATGAATTGGGAGCTGGCAAGCCTCAGATTTAATGCGGATTCCTACCAGTATAAGTTATATAACAATTTAATGCTTCTTAAAAGAATACGTGCCGTATATGAAGTTTTCTCAAGAGATGCAAGATGCTTTACATATGATACCTTTGATCCGGCTATACTTGGCATTGTAAGGACCATCAATGATAAGAAGGTCATTGGACTGTTTAATTTCAGTCCTATTCAGAAAACGGCATGGCTTATAGACCCGGGTCCGTATACCGATATTATTTCAAATCAGTATTTTATTGACCAGAGTATTATTATTAAGCCTTATGGAATGCTTTGGCTGTATAATAAGAGACCTGAGCCGCTGGACGAATAATGAATTATAAAATCTCAAAAAGGGTATTGACTAATAACTTTTTTGTGTTATAATTTCTTTTGTGTGATTTATAGGGTCTACACAATCCTTATATAGAAGGGTGGTTAGGAAGAATATGTCAAATGTCATCGTAAAAGACAATGAGACTTTAGATAGTGCTTTACGTAGATTTAAGAGAAACTGTGCAAAAGCAGGTATTCAGCAGGAAATTCGTAAAAGAGAGCATTACGAGAAGCCAAGTGTAAGACGTAAGAAGAAGTCTGAAGCTGCAAGAAAAAGAAAATTCAACTAATTATTAGCAATAGCCGGTTGTTTAAACCGGCTATTTTTTTGCTATATGTCATATTTACAGCTTAAAACAATATAATATATAAAAGTCTTATGGAAGAGCATTGATTTGAATCTGTTAAAATCCTTTCATTTACCGGAGGATGTGGTTAAAAGCTCCTCAATAATTAATATTTTGGGCAATAACACCATTATAATAGAAAATTTTAAGACAATAATGAGCTATAAATCAGATAAAATCAAGGTTAAGGCAAAGGAT
>CAYOHM010000107.1:0-4946 GCA_964403785.1 uncultured Alistipes sp. | reverse complement strand
GAGGATACATATGTCAGTAAAAATTGCATTAGCAGGTAATCCAAACTGCGGTAAAACAACACTTTTTAATGCTCTGACAGGTTCCAATCAGTTTGTTGGTAACTGGCCGGGTGTTACTGTTGAAAAAAAAGAGGGTAAATTAAAGGGCTTTAAAGATGTCACCATAATGGATTTGCCGGGTATTTATTCTTTATCGCCTTATACACTGGAGGAGGTAGTTGCAAGAAACTACCTGATTGGTGAAAGACCGGATGCCATTATCAATATAGTGGACGGAACAAATATTGAGCGAAATCTTTATTTATCCACACAGCTTTTGGAGCTTGGCATACCCGTTGTTATGGCTGTCAATATGATTGATGTTTTGGAAAAGACGGGGGATAAGGTACATATTGATAAATTAAGTAAGAAGCTTGGCTGTGAAGTTGTGGAAATTTCCGCCTTGAAGGGAACGGGAATTCAGAATGCCGCCCAGAAGGCAGTTGCTTTGGCACAGAAAAAACAGGCAGCAGCGCCGGTTCATCAGTTTGCAGAAGCTGTGGAGACTGTTATCACTCAGGTGGAAAATAAGCTTAGTGGTGTTGCTGATGAGCAGAAGCGGTTCTTCGCAATTAAGCTTTTGGAAAAGGATGATAAGATTGCACAGCAGATAAGCAATGCTCCTGATGTGACGGCGGAAATATCAGCTTTGGAAATGGAGTTTGATGATGATACGGAAAGTATCATTACCAATGAAAGATATGTTTATATCTCCGGCATAATCGGAGAATGTGTAACAAAAAATAAAAAGCGTACATTGACTGCATCGGATAAGATTGATAGAGTTGTCACAAACCGTTGGCTGGCTCTGCCTATCTTTGCGGTTGTTATGTTCCTTGTGTATTATGTATCGGTCACAACAGTGGGTACATGGGCAACGGATTGGGCAAATGACGGCGTTTTCGGAGATGGCTGGCATCTGTTTGGCATTGGCAGCTCTGCATATGAAGAGGTTGCTGATGAATTTGGCGGTGCGTCAGAAGTAGTAAATGGCTTTATCGAATATGCGGGTGCAAATGGTGTGGATACGGCTGCAGTTGAAGAGGCACTGGATGCGGAGTCGGAGGATTTTGATGAGGCGGCTGCAAGAGATGCTTTAGCGGAATTTACATCACAGTTTGACGAATCTTCTGTTGCGGTGTATTATGTGGAGGATGAAGAAACTCTTGCACAGGAGGAAGTGACCGCAACAGGTGCGGATTTAAAAGAAGCAGCAGAGGTGTATGAGAAGTATTCATATGCTGAGCCGGACCCTGCAGATTATGGTGTGTGGGTACCGGGCGTGCCTGTTTTGATTGAAAACGGATTAAATGCAATACATTGTTCACAGTGGCTGTCAGGACTGATTTTGGACGGTATCGTTGCCGGTGTGGGCGCAGTATTGGGATTTGTACCTCAGATGCTGGTACTGTTTATCTTTCTTGCTTTTTTGGAATCCTGTGGATATATGGCAAGAATTGCATTCATTATGGATAGAATTTTCCGTAAGTTTGGTCTTTCGGGAAAATCCTTTATTCCGATGCTCATAGGCTCGGGCTGTGGTGTTCCGGGTATTATGGCTTCAAGAACAATTGAAAATGACAGAGACCGTAAAATGACAATTATGACAACCACGTTTATTCCATGCGGCGCAAAGCTGCCTTTCATCGCAATGGTTGCAGGTGCGATATTTGGCGGTGCAGCATGGGTAGCACCTTCTGCATATTTCCTTGGAGTGGCAGCAATTATATGCTCGGGAATTATCCTGAAGAAAACCAAGCTGTTTGTAGGTGATCCGGCTCCATTTGTTATGGAATTGCCTGCATATCACTGGCCGACGGTGGGAGCAGTACTTCGCAGTATGTGGGAGCGTGGCTGGAGTTTTATCAAGAAGGCAGGTACTATCATTCTCCTGTCAACAATTCTTGTGTGGTTTACAACCTACTTTGGATTTTTGGACGGACACTTCACTATGCTGGCTGAGGATGAGATTGGTTACAGTATTTTAGCTTCTGTCGGTAAGGCAATAGCATGGATATTCATTCCGCAGGGCTTTGGAAACTGGCAGGCAACGGTTGCTTCAATCACCGGTTTGGTGGCAAAGGAAAATATCGTTGGAACAATGGGTATTTTATACAGTGCAGGCGAGAATACCGTATATGCAAATATGGGAGCAACCTTTACAGCCTTAAGCGGATATGCTTTTCTTGCATTTAACCTGCTGTGTGCACCTTGTTTTGCAGCAATGGGAGCTATCAAGCGTGAAATGAATAATACAAAGTGGTTTTGGATTGCAATAGGTTACCAGTGTGGTTTTGCATACCTTGTATCACTGTGCATTTATCAGATTGGTACGCTGATTTCTGCTGGAACCTTTGGAGTAGGTACGGTCGCAGCATTTTTGATTATCATTGGTTTCATTTACATGCTTTTCAGACCATATAAGGAAAGCGGTTCTCTTTCGGGGAGGAATAAATAATGGGAACGGTAATTGTTGGAGCTGTTGTTATTGTAATAGTAGGGCTGGCAGTCAGAAGCCTGCACAGGGATATCAAAGCAGGTAAGTCCGTGCAGTGCGGCGGCGATTGCGGGCGTTGCCATGGACACTGCCATTAGGTTATGTCGAAGAAAAAAATTATTTTCACGTAAAAAAATGCTAAACATTTTAAAATAAATGTCGATATTATAGCAAAGCATCATTGGACATTCTCGAAGAACGTGAAAACTAGACGCAGCAACATAATATAATATATGAGTATACGCCAGTATTTCAGGTGGGAGAGAGAGGCAGACTTGTGTCCATATGACGCAGGTCTGTCTTTATGTTTTTATTAATAAGGGAAGGGGAACAAAAACATGAAGAAGAAAATATCAATAAGAGCCAAAATTTCTTTTGGCATGATGCTATGCGTTTTAATAGCGGGGGGTATGGTAGGAATCATCTGTTCAAAACAGATGAAAACGGATTTGCTGAATCAGTGCAAGGACAAGACGGCAGGTGTGGCGGCAACAGCGGCGGCATTTGTGGATGGCGACCTGCTGGAAACACTTCAGCCGGGGGATGAAGATACGGAGGCGTATGCAGTTATTCTTTCACAGCTGCAGAATTTCCTGGAAGATGATGATATTGAGTATATCTATACAATGAGATATGTCGGAGATGAACTTCAGTTTGTAGTGGATGCTGATATACTTGATGGCTCTTCCATAGGTGACCCGTATGAAAGCTATGATGTGATTGAACGGGCATATGCCGGAGAAGTAACTGTGGATGATGAGTTTACCAGTGATGAATGGGGGCATTTTTACAGCGGCTTTGCACCTATATACAATGGTTCAGGTGAGATTGTGGGCGTTGTAGGTGCGGACTGCTCAGTGGCGTCCATTGAAGCAGAAAATAAGGCTCTGGTAAGAACAGTGGTTATCATAGAGTGTATAAGTCTTGTATTAAGCCTTATATTTGCCCTTATCATCAGCGGATGTATTGCAGGAAATGTCACGGTTATTGATAAAAAGGTGACGGAACTTGCCGCAGCCGAGGGAGACCTTACAAAGGAAATATCGGTAAAGGCAAGGGATGAGGTTGGCTCCATTGCGTACAATATGAATCGGTTTTTGGAAAGCTTGAGAAATATACTGCTCAGGATTCAGGAAAACAGTCATAAGCTGATGAATATTACAAAGACCATTGACAGCAGTATGAAGGAATCTGTTGATGAAGTAGCTGCAATGTCGGCTAATATGGAGCAGACGTCTGCAAGCATGACGGATATGAATGAGAAGGTACAAAACATTAAAGAGCAGGCGGTATCTTCGGGAGAGCTGGCAAAGACAATCATTCAGGAAACGGGAGAGCATGCGCAGCATACCGCGCAGATTCAGGAAAATGCCAAGACCTTCCAAAAGAATGCCGTAGATGCAAAGCAAAAGATGCAGAGGCAGGTAAACGAGATTGGCAGCGGTCTGGAGGAAAAGATAAAGCAGGCAGACCGTGTGGAGAAGATTGGAGAGCTTACCAAAAAGATTGTTGATATTGCATCCCAGACAAATCTTCTTTCGCTGAATGCAAGTATTGAAGCAGCGCGTGCGGGAGATTCCGGCAAGGGCTTTGCGGTTGTTGCTTCGGAGATTGGCACTCTGGCAGAGCAGTCCGCAGGTACGGCAAATGAAATAAGTGTTATTAACGAAGAAATCACCTGTATGGTAAAGGAATTGTCCGATGCGGCTTTTCAATTACTCAATATTGTAAATACACAGGTAATGAAGGATTATGATATGCTTGAACATACCGGAGAATCGTATTATAATGATGCAGAGTTATTCCGCAGCCAGATGGAAAGCTGTATGGAATATATGAATCAGCTTAAGACAAGTATGGAGACAATTGTCAGCAGAGTTTCCGATATAGCATCAGGACTTCAGATGGAAACTGATGCGGTAAAGGGTAATACAGACAGTATTTTGGAACTACGCAGGCAGATAGGCGCAGTTGTAGATTCAGTAGAGGAAAATAAAAAGATAACTCAAAGTCTTGACGATATATTAAAGGGCTTCAAATTATAAAAACAGTGGGAGGGTGTGCCATTTGAATCAGAATGAAAAAAGGGAATTTCTAATAAAATGTCTGTTAAAGGAACACCCGGACTACGCCCAAATACAGATGCCAAGCGATATTGATGAGCAGAAGACACTTTTAAGGTCACTTATGAATATCAGGATGCCGGAGGATATTGATGAAGCTTTCCTGAGTATACAGGATGAATATCTGGGTCAGGTAAACGCTGAAAAGGGTATTGTAACTCTTGATGATATGCAGGAGGTGCAAAGGGATATCTATATCTGGAAGGGCGATATTACAAGAATTAAGGCAGGAGCAATAGTAAATGCGGCAAACAGCGGTATGACAGGTTGCTATCAGCCCTGTCATA
>CAYOHM010000106.1:0-5034 GCA_964403785.1 uncultured Alistipes sp. | reverse complement strand
GTTCTTGTGTTGATAATAGGTGCAACCTGTGGGAAATATAATTCAGCGCGCGACATTGAATAAACTTATTAATGAGTAAATTACACACTTTAAAAAATAAAGTATTTATGGTACGATAGCTATGTAGCATTGTAATTACAGTTTATTAAACCTTATCAGACAGTAGGGGTAGATACAAATGAGCAATCCGGAATTTAACGAATTGATTCGTACAAAGCGAAAAGAAAAGAATATTACACAGGAGAAGCTGGCTGAAATATTGGATATTTCGACAGTGACGATGTCGGGTATTGAGCGCGGTGAGGTGGAACTGAAAATTGATACGTGCCTTAAAGCAGCCAAGGCTTTGGATATACCGATAAATGAGATATTTGATAAGACGGATGAGAACAAGAACTTCCGCAGAAAGTCGAAACGAAGATTTATCAGACTTGTGGTTGCAATAATAATTGTACTGCTCTTAAATGCCGGAGTGGATGCTGTGTATGAGTGGGATAGGAATGTCAGGCTCAATAATCACATGATGTGTACAGTTGTTGGTGTGGAGGATAATATATGGAGCTTTAAAAACAGGAGTCCGGAAACAGTAAGTGAGGCATATGTGGTTTATAGGATGAAGTTAGACGATGAAATGCAGGAAGAATTTCAAGAACAATATGGGGATATTGAGCCTGGTGATGTAATTTGGATTAGTTACTATTTCAAACTTTCGCAAAAATGGGTTAATTTATCTTGGAATATACGAGAGATTAAACTTAACAATATGTTGAAGGTTTGGTAAGGGTAATAATAAAAAAATAATTTTTTTAAGGAGAAGAATAAAATGAAAAACGCATTTAAGGTAATCTGTGTTGCACTGACATTAGCTTTCAGTATTGGTAGTGTGAAATCTGTTTATGCCGATGGAATATCCACATATTCAGTTCTGGGATATTCAAGAACTGTGTCTTCTGATTCCGGAAGTATAACAGTTACTGTCAACCTTGTAGTTCAGGACAGCAATGATACAATCCTATCGTACAGCATAACGGGTATAAAATATGCTGCAGGTGTGAGCAGCGTTAATGTTTTGGAAAGTGGCATTACTGCTGATAAAAAGCAAGTCTGTGTTAAAGTAAGCTATACTTATGAAAATAAATATACCACTGAAACTATATATATTGGCGCGTAATTATGGAAGAGCATAATCTTGGAGAAAATATTAGGAACAGAAGAATATTTCTGGGTAAAAATCAAAGTGAGATTGCTGAACGGCTGGGGAAAAGCAAGTCGCAGATAAGCAAATGGGAAAATGAAAGTGCTTATCCGAGTGTGACGGACTTTGAAGATTTAAGTCACATTCTGAATATTAATCCCGAAGCGCTGGCTGATGGCAGAATTCAGGAAGATTTGATTGCGGGTGTCGCAAGAAAACGGCAGCGAATTATTACCGTCATTCTGGTAATACTGTTGGTTGCCGTATCCGTTAGATTTCTTGGAGATATTTATACTAAATATTTCTGGTATGATGATGAGAATAAGTATAGCAGTGTGATACTATATAAAAAGCTTCTGGAGGATGGCAGATGGGAAATCAGACAGCTTGTAAAAAAAGATAATAGTGATATATGGGTGGATTTAATTGTATATCAGCAAGGCAATGTCATTATTGACGGTTATATAAATGAGGTTATTTGCGATAGAGAATTGGATATATATAGTTGCGAAACTAGAATTGATGAGCTAAGCAAGAATCTGCTTGTATTTATTGATTATGATAAAGGTTATCCGAAATTAGAATTTTTGAATATTTCAAGCTGCGAGGTAGATTAGAATAACAGGAAAAGCCTGCCTATGAAAAAGGAGCATGCCACATACCGTGGCAGCTCCTTTTATTAATGTGCACTTGTTGGGTACAATGACTATTGAAGAAAAAAATAGAATTCTAATGAATCTTATGTGAAGATTTAGACTTTGTATTGCTTTTGTGCTGACAAATGCGTATAATATAGATGTACAAAGATACGCTTTTGAAAGGAGCGATTGTTATGGCAGCAAAATCAGCGAATTTATATGCACGCATTGAGCCGGAAGTTAAGGAGCAGGCAGAGGGCATTCTTTCCGCACTGGGTATTCCTGCATCGAATGCAATCAATATGTTTTATAAACAGATTATTCTCCAGAGAGGACTTCCTTTTGAAGTGAAAATCCCATCAGCGAGACCGATGGATATGAGTGCCTTATCCGAGGATGAAATGAATGCTGAATTGGAGAAAGGGTATGCGGATATGAAAGCCGGGCGCACAAAACCGGCAAGCAAGGTTTTTGCAGATATCCGCAAGGATTATAATCTATGATATTTGAAATTGAGATTTCAGCACAGGCGGACAATGACCTTCGTAATATATACGAGTATATTGCTTATGAATTACAGTCTCCTGAAAATGCCAAAGGTCAGCTTGACCGACTGGAAGAAAGCATTTTAGGTCTTGATCAGATGCCGGAGAGATTCCGTGCATATGAGCATGAACCGTGGCATAGTCGTGGATTGAGAATCATGCCCGTGGATAATTACTGCGTGCTTTATATTCCCAATATGGAAAAATCAGTAGTTACAATTATCCGTGTGATGTACGGCGGACGTGATATAGAAACACAGTTGAAGAAGTATACAAAGATGTAAATCGGAGTTTTAGGTGAGCAGTTTATGACAGAAGAAGAAAAAATAGAAAATCCTTGCATTTACCAATTCTAATTCTAAATAATCTCCGTTGCATATGAAAAAGGAGCACGCCACATACCGTGGCAGCTCCTTTTATTATTACCGATAGGCAATCTCCACACCTACTTCTGCAGATTAGGAGCGCCGACAGGACAGACACCTGCACAGGCACCGCATTCAACACACTTCTCAGGGTCAATCTCCATTTTATTGGTACCCTCTGAGATAGCCTCTACAGGACAGTTGGCAGCACAAGCACCACACTGAATACACTGATCGTCAATTACATAAGCCATTGTAATAATACCTCCTTTTCGCCTAACATATGATTATTATACAAAAATAAGCACTTAAATTCAACAGTCTTTTGCAAGGGCATCCTTCATTCCCTTAATAATAATATCCCTTGCTTTAATTGCATCTTCCTTGTCAAGAGGAGGAACGCCCTTTAATTTATAATCAATTCCGAGATTCTTATATTTTACCTCACCCATTGTGTGGTACGGAAGAACATCCAGTGCTTTAATATTCTTAAGAGTTGCAAGAAACTGACCAAGCCTGTACAGATATTCTTCATTATACGTGTATCCGGGTACTACAACGTGGCGTATCCAGACGTCTATATTTTGTTCCTCAAGAAGCTTTGCAAATGCCAGAATACCGTCATTTGGCTGGGAACACAGAATTTTATGCTGCTCAGGGTCGATATGCTTGATGTCAAGCATTACTAAGTCAGTTACCTTAAGCACCTTAAGGAGCTTATCATTATACTCGGATGCTCCGGGCTTATAAGCGATACCCGATGTGTCGATGCAGGTATGCACACCCATTTCCTTTGCCTTGGTAAATAATTCAAGAAGAAAATCTATCTGCATAAGCGGTTCGCCGCCGGTTACGGTAATACCGCCGGTAGAATAGAATTCGGAATTGGCCTTATATTGATTAAGCAGGTCATCAACACTTCGCTCGGTGCCGCCCGTCATTGCCCAGGTATCCGGGTTGTGGCAGTATAGACACCTCATAGGGCACCCCTGTACAAATATTACAAAACGCACTCCGGGTCCGTCCACAGTTCCGCATGTTTCTATTGAATGAATTCGTCCGTTCATAGCTGTTACCTTTCTATTGAAAATAACCCCAAGGAGTAAGTATATACTTCATCCTTGGGGTGTATAAATTATAAACAGGTTATTTCAAAAATTACATTGCCTGATGGAATGTACGTGAAATAACATCATCCTGCTGTTCCTTTGTAAGCTTAACAAAGTTTACAGCGTAGCCTGATACTCTGATTGTAAGCTGAGGATATTTCTCAGGATGAGCCTGAGCATCCTGCAATGTCTCTCTGTTTAATACATTTACATTAAGATGATGTCCGCCCTTAACAGCGTAACCATCCAACATAGATACTAAGTTATCAACCTGATTTGCACTAACTTCTGCCATTTTATTTACCTCCATTAAATATTAAAATACGACTAATCTTCAAGGTGCTCGTCTAAACCTTCATGCATGGTAGGAACCATACATGCCATATTGCTGTTGCAGCAATTACTGTTAGTTGTTTCAACAGTCTTAACATCTGCAGCTTCACCGGTAACTGCGACATTCATATGTCCGCCGCCGTTACCTGTAAAACTGTCCAGCATATTTACAATGTCATCGATTTTATTATCTTCCATGAATCATATGCTCCTTTTCAACACAAAGAATTATAATCTTCGGTGAAAATTATTTGTTCAGGACATCTGCTAAATCACCAACTACCAAATCATCCTTACCTAAAGCGTTAGGAATGATTGTGAAGGTGTTGGAAATACCATCCTGTGCCTCGTTAAATGGAAGCTTAGCAACTGATGAAAGTGATGCTACGGCACCATTTGTATCACGGCCGTGCATTGGGTTAGCACCAGGTGCGAAAGGCTGTCCTGCAATTCTTCCGTCAGGTGTAGAACCTGTGTTCTTACCATATGTTACGTTAGAAGTAATTGTAAGGATTGAAGTTGTAGGAACACCTTCTCTGTATGTGTGATGCTTTCTAATCATTGCCATGAACTTCTTAACGATTTCAACTGCAATCTCATCAACTCTGTCATCATTGTTGCCGTACTTAGGAAAATCTCCCTCAACCTCGAAGCCTGTAATAACATTCTTAGCAACACCGATAACTTTAATCTCAGACTTAGCTGTCTGTGGATTCTTAACTTTCTTGGTAATTTCGATGTCTGATCTCTTAACCTTAACCTTAGCAAACTTGATTGCAGATAATGAGTCAGCTACAACTGAAAGTCCTGCAATACCTGTTGCAAAGTATCTCTTAACATCTCTGTCAT
>CAYOHM010000105.1:0-5143 GCA_964403785.1 uncultured Alistipes sp. | reverse complement strand
TCTGCAAAAGCATCATCATTTTCAATCGCAATTACTTCATCATATACCTTTGTATTTAATACATCCGGAACGAAACCGGCTCCGATACCCTGAATCTTATGTGCACCGGCTGTACCCTTTGAAAGAACAGGTGAAGTAGCAGGTTCAACTGCAACAACCTTAACATCAGGATTCTTTGACTTCAGATATTCGCCCACGCCTGTAACAGTTCCGCCTGTACCGACACCTGCAACGAAAATATCTACCTTTCCGTCTGTCTGATCCCATATCTCAGGACCTGTTGTTTCTCTGTGAGCAGCAGGATTTGCCTGATTTACGAACTGTCCGAGGATAATTGAGCCTTCAATTTCCTTATTAAGCTCTTCAGCCTTGGCAATCGCACCCTTCATACCCTTTGCGCCCTCTGTAAGAACGATTTGTGCACCATATGCAGCCAAAAGGTTTCTACGCTCAACACTCATCGTATCAGGAAGTGTAAGTATTGCATGATAGCCCTTAGCTGCTGCCACTGCTGCAAGACCTATTCCTGTATTACCTGATGTAGGTTCGATAATTGTTGCACCCGGCTTTAAAATTCCCTTCTTCTCAGCATCCTCAATCATGGATAAAGCAATTCTGTCCTTAACTGAGCCCGCCGGATTAAGATACTCGAGCTTTGCTAAAATATCAGCGCCCTCTACGCCCGCTTTCTTGCTGTAACGGCTGATTCTTAAAAGCGGAGTTCCTCCAATCAAATCCAATGCACTTTCCTTAATCTTACTCATATTTCTACCTCCTGTGTTTATTTCCTAGTAAATTAATATGTTTTGTATGATTTAATTATATTCCTCTGCACATATTTTGTCAATAAAAAATTCCTTGAGTTTGTGTATTTTTTATTTTAAGGTACATATCACGAAGTGATATTGTAATTTTGCACAAGAATTGCGATAAGTAAGCAAGCTTACTTTGCGCAATTCTCGCGCAAATTGCTTATGAAGCTGCGCTTCATAGCACCTTAAAATAAAAAATACAAAAACTCAAGAAAAATTCATCAAATTAAAAGAAGCAGGAACCTCTCCACCTAAAGTTTGGTTTCCTGCTTCTTAATCTCATATAAACATTGCTCATATAATAGGTATACTCCACGTTTACTTAGTTATCCTCGTTCATTATGCGTTGATACCACTCAGGAACTCTACTTGATATTCTTACGCATTTTCCACTCTTAAAAATCGCAAATCTTTTAAATGCCTCTGTATTGTCATAAACCGCTGCCAAGTCACATTGTGGCAATACAATTTTCATATTATTAAAAGTTTCAACATAGCGTCTATCAATGTCTTTATCCGATATTCCATGTCCACCATGCTCCACTCTACTCTTTACCCTTTGCTTTGCAACGTCTGCACTATCAAGACCTACATAATGCATCTCTACACTATACCCTAAACTTTTGGCTCTTTCAATATTGCGAAGTATACTTTTCCCACAAAGCGTTGTTTCCTGCGTAAATGAAACTCCATTTTCAAAATTATAATCTATCTTCTGAATTATCATCCTCGCAGCTTTTACAACAACTTGTGCATTTCTCCAATCACCAAGCTCTCTTACTTTGTCATCAAGATTTACCTTTTCCAAATTATTTATTGAAGGAATAAGTGAAGACAATGTAGACTTTCCAGCTCCATTCACACCTGCAAACAAAATGTATCTTTTCATTAGAATATATTCCTTGCGATAGAATCTTTTTGCTTGAGCTGTAAAAGGAAATCACCTATTAATTCATAAAAGTTTTTCTCTTCTTCTGACTTTGATTCCAGAACAAGCTGCAAAGTGTCATCCGGATTGAGTTTCTTTATTTCCTCAAATATGTCATTGTATTTTTTTATGTCACACATTGACAACACCTCCAATTTTTATCAGATATTTGCTATTAACGCCAACACAAGTAAATGCGCCGGATAAAATATGTAGAATAAATATTTTAAATTGCGCCCCTTTTCACCGTTATAAAGCATCAGCAAAAGCGTACTGAGTGCTGAAAAGCGCTGAATCCACGTTGCCGCCACAATCTGAAACACAGTCGCAATTATATGTTTTTTTAGGAACTGGTCATGCAGCACACGGTATATATAAACAAGCATAACCCCATACCAGCCGTAATCTGTATCAAGCAGCTCTGCCAGAATTGCCGACGCTATAATGATTATGCACCCTGCAAGCTCGCCCGCCCAATATGATAATCGGACACTAAGGCGACATTTCACCTCATCGCTCAAAAACATACCGATAAGCACTATCAAAAATGTAAATCCAATGTTGCACCCCGATGAGAAAATCCGTCCGGAAATAGCTAAATCAAAGGGTATCTCCGAGCATACCGCAAATATAAACATTCTTAAAATATACTTTAATCTGCTTTTACATTTCAGATACCCCTCTGCCACAAAATAGGCAAATATAGGGAATGAAATTCTACCGACCACCCGCATCCACAGCATTTGAGGATACTGTGAAAACGGAAACAGCACTGCACCTATATGGTCAATAAGCATTATAACCATTGCAATTATTTTAAGTGTAGAAGCATCAAGACAAGCCCAGCTCTCTAACTGCGGCTGTTTTTGTAATCTTTGACTCATTTATTCTCCCTAACAATACAGCTATTGACCTTTCGTTCACCTCCACAGTGCGCTCGTCCGTCAATGCAGCTCCGCTGTTACCAGCCGATGTAAATTCAATCTGCCATTTGAAATTCTCCGGCAGGGTCGGCAGGGCAAGCCTGTGCTTTTCCCAATGAAGATTATATGCAACATAAATATAATCATCCTCCGGCTCGGCATATTCTCCGCAATACATAATTCCAAAATGCCTGTTGTAATTCTCAAAGCTCTCATACCATGCATTATCACTGTGATATGACACATCCGGATATCCTATTGCCTTGTAATCCATATCCCTGAGTGCCGTTTCCATGTGAAGAATACCATGCCTCTTTCTGAAGCTGATAAGCATTTTGACAAACTCAAAGATATCCTTATGATTATCAAGGTTTTTCCAGTTAAGCCATGTAATCTCATTATCCTGACAATATGGATTGTTATTGCCCTGCTGGGAATTACCAAATTCATCACCAGCCATAATGAGTGGTGTTCCCTGACTTAAGAAAAGCATTATAAAGGCGTTGAAAATCTGCTTTTTTCTGAGCTCGATTATCTTTTTCTTACGGCATTTGCCCTCCATTCCACAATTCCAGCTATTATTAAAATCTTCTCCGTCGTGGTTATTTTCTCCGTTCACCTCATTATGCTTGCGGTCATAACTGACCGTATCCATCAGTGTAAAGCCGTTATTATTTGCCAAAAAATTAATGGTTCCGTAATCAGCATCATTGCTCTTTAAGCGCATAACAAATTCGCTTAACTGGTTCTCATCACCCTTAAGGAGCTTGCGCGCGCAGTTCATAAATCCCTGATTGTAATTGGCAAGATGCTTATAGGTTTTCTTTCCTGCCGTCTTATCCCAGTAATCGGTAAACATCTTGACCCTTGAAAGCAAAGGGTCATTAGCCAGCACCTCCAGCGCCGTGTTGCTGCAGTTAAGATGGAATCCGTCGATATGGTATTCAACAATCCAATATCTTATACAATCACGGATGAGATTAACACCTGTATCATACGGGAAAAACATCTCAACAATTACTTCTATATTTTCGCTGTGGAGAGCCTTAACCATCTGCTTAAATTCTATGGTATAATCGCCATTTTTATGCCCACACGAGGCATAAGCAGACTTAGGAGCAAAATACATTCCCCTGCAGAATCCCCAATAATTTACTTTTCCGTTAAACTGCGGGTTATAGAGGCTGTTTTTGTCATTTTCCGTCCACTTCTGAACCTCCTCAAACTCAAAAACAGGCATCAACTCAACTGCAGTAATTCCCAATTCCCTAAAATACGGGATTTTCTCTATCACTCCCTGATACGTTCCCTTATTCTTAACCTTGGAGCTTGCACGCTTTGTAAAACCTCTTACATGAAGCTTATAGATTATGGTATCACTGTAAGACGTTTTGGGACATACATCACCGTCCCACTCAAAGTAATCAATGCTTACTTTTGATCGGTAATTGCTCTCCCTTATGCTTTTTCCGAATTCATATGTATCACAAATCTGCTTGCAGTACGGGTCAAGGACATTTCTTCCCGCAATAGTATAGTTATATTCTAATTTATCAAAATCCAGTCCGCTAATTCTTATTGCAAATATATCTCCGAACTTATAATGCTCATCCAGCTCAAATACCCGATATGGCTCCTGTGCACCCTTGTGATATAAATTCAGTGCGATTTTTTCCTCTTGTGAAACCACAGCAAAATTATATCCATCCTCTGCTTTATTCACTCCCAGCGCCATCGGGTTACCCGCAGCCAGCTTTATCTGTCTATTCATTGAGTTGTCCTCATTTCCGTCAAAATGTTCACTTAGGTAGCACTTGAGTTTCCGTATTTTAGGTGCTGTGAAGCGTAGCTTCACAGCACCTAAAAATACGATATCTCAAAATCGTTATATACAATCATTATATTGTGTTACGCAAATTTTTACAATCTTTTTTTATCTTGATGTGTTGGTATTTCCCGTAGTACTGCTTGTACTGTTGTTTCCATTGCCAACAGCATCACTTATGCCATCACCTATATCTGTCGCGATTTCGCTTATACCATCTCCGATGTCGGTTGCAATTTCACCTATCCCATCCCCAATATCTGTTGCAATCTCACCGCCAACGCCATTTGACGAATTTTCCGTACTGCCGTTTGTTCCTGTGGGCAGCGTACCGGTATCATCGCCATTATTTGTGTTCGTTGTACTCTCACTTGTTGCCATAGTCATATTCTCTGTTGTATTCTGATTAGTTGAATTGTCATTGCCGCATCCTGTAAAAACTCCAACACAGAGTGCTGTTAAAACAAAAGCTATAAATTTTCTTTTCATCTTCCAATCTCCTAATATAATAATAAAAATTCAGGCAAATGCCTGTTTATAGTGAATATTATGACCATTTTATAAAATATTATGCGAAATATTTGACTATACAAGAAAAAAAATATAAAATAAAAGTGTTATAAAATATATATCAAATCTTTTTAATATTAAAACA
>CAYOHM010000104.1:0-5341 GCA_964403785.1 uncultured Alistipes sp. | reverse complement strand
AGCTCCTGCAAAATGTATTACGGACGCCATTAATAACATCAATTAAGAGGATTTTTCATGGGTGATTTCAGTTCAAAAGTAGATAAATTTTTGCAGATATTTTTTAAGTACAATGGATATGTGCGTGTTCTGACAGGTCTTAAAAATACGCTTATCATTGCTATATCAGGTCTTATCATAGGTATTATAATAGGTACTCTTATCGCAACGGTACGTGTTATTCCCAAATACAACAGACTGCCACGGATTCTAAACGCCATATGCAGCTTTTATGTTGCGCTTTTCAGAGGAACGCCTATGGTGGTTCAGCTGCTTGTCGCATACTATGTACTCCTTCCGATACTTGGCGTACATATGACAGGTGTGCAGGTTTCCGTATTGGTTTTCGGTCTGAACAGCGGTGCCTATATCTCAGAAATTATGCGAAGCGGTATCCTTTCGGTTGACGCAGGACAAATGGAGGCAGGCCGTGCAGTCGGTCTTGGTTTTGCACCTACAATGCTTAAAATCGTGTTGCCTCAGGCGGTTAAAAACATACTGCCGACACTTGGAAACGAGTTTATCACACTTATAAAGGAAACCTCCGTAGTGAGCTTTGTCGGAGCTGCGGACCTTTATGTGGCATTTAATTACATTGGTAGCAACAGTTATGAATTTATGGTACCGTACCTGGTTATGGCACTTATTTATATACTTCTTGTGTTACTTATAAGTCTGGCAATCAAATTGATGGAAAGGAGCCTTAGAAAGAGTGATAGACGTAATTAATCTCGAAAAACATTTTGGTGAGCATAAAGTCCTAAACGGAATCAATGTTAAAATCCAAAAAGGGGATATCGTTGTAGTTATCGGTCCTTCAGGTTCCGGCAAAAGTACTTTTCTCAGATGTTTAAATTGTATGGATGACCCGACAGGTGGTCAGATTATTTTTAACGGTGTTGATATTGCAGACCCCAAGGTTGACATAAATATCCACCGCCGCCATATGGGAATGGTATTCCAGCATTTCAACCTTTTTAACAACAAAACGGTTGCACAAAACATTATGCTCGCTCCTGTTTATGTCAAAACACAGCAGTTAAATAAGAGCAAACGCCAAAATGCACTAATAAGAATTACAAATATATTTAAGAGTGCAGGTAATAAGCAGGAGCTTATTCCAATTACTCAGACAAAGAAGCAGATTATTGATGAAGCACATGAAAATGCACTTAAGCTTCTGCGCCGAATCGGGCTTGAGGATAAAGCGGACGTCTATCCTTCGACACTTTCAGGCGGACAAAAGCAGCGTGTTGCAATCGTAAGATCGCTTGCAATGAATCCTGATGTTATTCTCTTTGACGAGCCAACAAGTGCTCTTGACCCCGAAATGGTCGGAGAGGTGCTTGAGCTTATGAAGGAGCTTGCCAAAGAAGGTATGACCATGGTGATTGTTACTCACGAAATGGGCTTTGCCAAGGAGGTTGCCAACAAGGTATTGTTCATTGATGAGGGACAGATTTTAGAAAGCGGTGCGCCGGACGAATTTTTCGGCAACCCGAAGAACCCAAGACTTAAAGAATTCTTATCAAAGGTTTTGTAATCACAAAATGACCATTCTTTCACACGAAAGAATGGTCATTTAAGCTTATCGGCCTACCTTTTCTTTGCTCTTCTGCCTCTTTTTTCAACTCTATTCTTATCCGGATTAAGCGTAACATAGTATGCCTTATACCTATACGCTGTTCTCTTGCTAAAGCTCGCCCTGTCAACTATCTGGGACATCGTATACCCCTGCTCATATAACTTTACAAACGTATTATACGAAGCCTGCCAATGCGCATCATGCTTTCTTCTGCCGCCCGGGTCACGTTTCTCGTAATCTTTTATAATCGCTCTGAGCTCACTGTTTTCCTTCTCAAGCTCCTTAATCCTATTCAAAGCCTGTGCCAATGTCATAGAAACCACCGTACCTTTCTGCATTAAACCCACCGAGTGATTGTCATTTTTGTTTATGTCACTATTATAACACATAAACATTTATATAGTCAATACAACAGATGCTTGAGTTTCCGTATTTTTTTACTGGCTAGTAGTTATAAAAATAATGGTTTCCGATTTTCATATACTGCGAGCAATTTCCAAGCTTCGTTCCAAAATATAAATAATCTGCATCAAAAGGATAATTATATCCCATAAGCACGTCCGTTGCAGCAAGCGTACATTCATTTTCAAGTCCTGCCATATACTTGTTGATACGTGCGGCAAATTTTTCAGACCACCCTCCGGAACCATTTGCAACACCGCTGAACTGGTTTCTGGCAAGAAGGACTGACTGTATATCATTGCCAAAACTGCTGCTGTTGACACGATTCAATACCACATATCCTACGCCCAGTTTTCCTTCATACGGTTCGCCGTCTGCTTCCCATTCTATAATCGCAGCCAGAAGAATCTTGTCCGCCTCGGAATATAACGGTGTCAAAAGCACGCCTGTATTTACGTCAAATTCCAACTGTTTTCCGTCAATCTCAGCCTGTCCCTTTGCCATTGTTCCGTACGTTAAATCAAAATAATATGTGCCGTTTTCGTTTTGACTCCAGCCCTTGACCATATGTCCGTTTTCGTCATAACGCACCCATTTGCCTACGCTGACACCCAGCTCGTTAACCTCTGCTCCCCAGATTCCGGCTTCTGACTCCTGATAAACATCCTTGCTTTGAGCCCTTGCTCCGGATAATATATTATCGAGCCAATACCACGCATCACTGTCAGGGTCATAGATTTCCTTTCCTCGGTAACTTGCGTCCAGACTATACCCTTGGCGAATACCCTCCTCATACCAAATGTACTGTCCGTAAATTTCCTTCCAACCGGTATATCCTTCAAGTCCGTCCGTAATTGTATCAACAAGCACACCCGTTTGTGTATTAAAGTAATATTCCGTACCGTCAATGGTGCAATAGCCCTTTGCCATCGTTCCGTATGTTAAGTCAAAATAATATCTTCCATTCTCATTTTCGTTCCAGCCCTTAATCATATGACCGTTCTCATCATATCTGACCCATTTGCCTGTTTTATTGCCGTCAGAATCCGTTACAGCGCCCCATATTCCCGCGCCAGACTCCTGATACACATCCTTGCTTCGGGCAGCAGCTCCCTGAGCGTCATTGTCAAGCCAATACCACGCATCACTGTCAGGATCATAAATTTCCTTGCCCCTGTAAGAAGCATCATACGGATCATACCCCTGACGTACACCATTTTCATACCAATAGAATACGCCGTCAATTTCCTGCCATCCATTTTCTGTATCAGCATAAACAAGCACTTTATTAAAATTTGCGCTTGTCATAACAAAAACTGCACACATAAGCATTACAAAAAAACGTGCAACAGTCGGCATTTTTACAGATATATTATTATTCATAAATACATTCCTTTCATAGCAACATATTCTATAATATATATCATTTTAACGGATTCGTCAAATCAGCGCCGACTTGAGTATGCACATGCCTTATTTTAAAATTACATGAAGCTTACTTATCCAAGATTATTATTTCTTCAAGCGTACCCTCCAGCAGAGTTTGCGTAACATAATCTCCATCCAGCTTCAACACCAATTGCTGCAAATCTTCAAAAGTCGTATCCCTCGGCTCTTTTTCATCTGTATATGAGCCGTCATAATTTACACTATAAAAGAATCGCAGTCTTCCGTCACTCAATTCTTTAACTTCTGTTTCTGCCGTTCCGTTAAGACCGGTATTTTTATTTTGAAACACGAGCTTTTGAATAACATCGCGGGATTTATCATCACATACAACTGTCATTGTAAACATTTTCTTACCATAAGGCACTATGTGTAGAATTTGTTTAGGATTTTCGAATTTATTATCATTTACAAATCCAAATGAATCAATATAACATTCCGGATATTCCTCGGAAAAAACAATATGAAGATTATCTCCCTCCACGGCATCAGACAATATATCACCTAATGTTCCATTTGTTTTCAAATCTGTAAATACATGATATGTACCTACCAGATTACTAAGTTGTATGGTAATTTTCTCTCCCTGCAAATTAGCAAACTCATCGCCAATGCTTAATTCAAAATCAGCGCTGGAGTAATCCTGTGCTATTGAAGTACAGCCTAAATAATAATTGTCTGAAAGCATTTCATACGGTTTATGAATTCCTGAAAATTGTACAGTTTCGTTATTTGCAGTAATTTGTAGAGTTTCAAAAGAAATCGGGAAAAATACAGGTGCCATATTCTCTGCATCTTGAATTAAAGGCGTCCCATCCTTTGTCATTAACGTAAAGGTTATAACTTCCCCTTCCTGCCCTTTTTCCCATCCGGTCCATTTAAGCAGCAAATTATCCATTGAACCGATAACAATTTCTCCTGCCCCTATAATCTCATTCCTCTTATTTGTTTCATCAGAAAAAAAAGTTTGTTTAAATTTAGGAAGCTTATACTTTCCTTGGTAATATTGATATGCATACACCGAAACTGCGGAGGTTAAAATAATTGCAAACAAAATTGCCGCTGCAGCTATAAAATTTGATATATGCCAAAAATTATTTTTGCCAATTATTTTTTCTTTCTCAAGCTTTTTCTCCAATTTCTTCAAGCCTTCGTCAGTATCTTTTTCCATAAAGCTTAACTCATTATCCACAATTTCCCTTATGTTTTTTCTAATCATCAAACATACCCTCCTTAAACACATTTTTAAGCTCATTTCTTGCTTTTTTTAATCGAAATTCAATAGTTGTTCGTGGAATCCCGAGAATATTTCCGATATCTCTCGTCGATAATTCCTGATAATAAAAAAGAATAACAACCTCCCTTAATTCATCCGGCAATTTGCAAATTGCCTCCGTTACCGTCATTTTTTCAAGAGTAATTTCCTGCGGATTTGCATATGTTCCAATATCTTCTGTTACTGCTGTATTCAGAGATTTTATTTTTTCTCTGCGCAGTATATCCTTACAGGTATTGATTGCAATACGTGTAAGCCAAGTTTTAATATTACTTTTCTTACGAAAATAACCATATTTTTGAAACGCTTTTAAAAAGGTTTCCTGCATTGCATCCTCAGAAGCCGCTACATTGCCAAGGTATAAATAGCAAACTTTTTGAATATTAAACGCATATTGCCGATACAAATCCTCAATAATTTCCTTTGTACCCATAAAAACCTCCTTCATCATTTTATATAAATTAGACGTATGAGGTCCTAATTCTCGGAGTTCAATAACGAAAAAAAGGCAGCCACACTGGCTGCCTTTTGGACACAAAAAAAGCGCGAGACGGGGATCGAACCCGCGACCTTCTCCTTGGCAAGGAGACGCT
>CAYOHM010000103.1:0-5617 GCA_964403785.1 uncultured Alistipes sp. | reverse complement strand
TATCTGTAATGAGGATGTAAGGATTGTCAAGAACTGCCTCCATCTTATCCATATCAGTTGCCATATAGGCAGAGATGTAGCCACGGTCGAACTGGATGCCTTCTACAAGGTCACGCTCAGTTTTCATTGTCTTAGACTCTTCTATCGTGATAACACCGTCATTTGAAACCTTTTCCATAGCATCAGCTACTAACTGGCCTACTTCATCATCACCTGCTGAAATAGAAGCAACTCTTGCAATGTGCTCCTTGCCCTTGATTGGTGAGCTCATCTCCTTGATTGCCTCAACAGCGACATCAGTTGCCTTCTTCATACCCTTTCTGAGGACAATAGGATTAGCACCCGCTGCAAGATTCTTCATACCTTCATTAATCATTGCCTGTGCAAGAACAGTAGCTGTTGTTGTACCATCACCTGCTACATCATTTGTCTTTGTAGCTACTTCCTTAACAAGCTGTGCGCCCATATTTTCGAATGGGTCTTCAAGTTCAATCTCCTTTGCGATTGTAACGCCATCATTGGTGATAAGCGGAGCGCCATAGGACTTATCAAGCACTACATTTCTTCCTTTAGGTCCAAGTGTTACACGTACTGTATCTGCTAACTGATTTACGCCTGATTCAAGAGCTGCTCTTGCCTCTGCGCCATATTTGATTTCCTTTGCCATTTTAAATTACCTCCAAAATTAATATTAAATATTTTCTTAATCCTGCATTATTCAACAACTGCCAAAATATCATTCTGCTTTACTACGATATATTCCTCGTTCTCGAGCTTAACTTCCGTTCCTGCATATTTAGAATAGATTACCTTATCTCCGGTCTTTACCTGCATAGCAACTTCCTTGCCATCTACAACTCCTCCCGGTCCCACTGCGATAACTTCTGCCTGCTGTGGTTTTTCCTTCGCCTGACCAGGCAAAACAATTCCTGATTTTGTGGTTTCCTCAGCAGCTATCTGTTTCAAAACAACTCTGTCTCCTAATGGTACTAACTTCATAATTTAATCCTCCTTAAATATTTCATTGCACTTGCTTATGTTTGTTAGCACTCTTTTTGTATGAGTGCTAATTTCTAATGGATATACTAACACTTTATTTTACCAATTGCAACACTAATTTTAAATTTTTTTCAAAATTGTTTGAAAATTATAATTTCCACGCCGTTTTAAGACACTCAAGTCCCTCAACTATCTGCTTTTCATCAAGCCGCGCATATCCGAGAATTACCGTATTATATTCCCTGTTTCCGTCAGAAATATCATTTTCCGACATCGGATACACCCTGACGCCGACATTTTGTGCCATATCAATTAATTCTTTTTCAGTTATATCCTCCTTTGAATGAAGCATTACATGTATGCCTGCATTTTCACCGGCGATATCAAAATTGTCACGAAATGGCACAAGTCCCTCCATAAGTGCATCGTGCCTCGACTTATACATCGCCCTCAGCTTGTTTAGGTGCCTCTCATAGTAGCCCTGCTCCATAAAATTTCTGACAACCATCTGGTCAATTCTTGAAACCGTGCAGGAATAAAAGCTTAAATTTCTGCGATAACATTCCATAAGCTTATCCGGGAGGACCACATAACTCATACGGATTGCCGGTGCAATCGCCTTTGAAAATGTACCGATGTATATTACTTTTTGCTCCTTGTCAAAACTGCACAATGCAGGAATGGGTTTTCCCTTATACCTGAACTCGCTGTCATAATCATCCTCAAGAATGTATCTGTCAGAGGAGTCCGACGCCCATTTAAGCAGTTCGGTTCTTCTCTTTACGGGCATTATTGTTCCAAGCGGGAACTGATGTGATGGCATTACATAGGCTATATTAGCATTTGAATTTATAAGACCTGTAATGCTCATTCCGTTCCTGTCCTGTTCAACAACTGTTATTCTTTCACCCAGACTTTGCAAAACACGATAGGTCTGCCTGTAAGTAGGATTCTCCATTGCATACAGATTATCGGAGGCATTATATGCTTTAAGTATCTGATTGATAAGCATAAGCAGGTAATCATTTCCTGCCCCGATAATTATATTTTCCGGTTTTGCAGCCACGCCTCTTGACTGATACAGATAATCGCTTATAGTTCTTCTAAATTCCGGTTCTCCCTGAACGCTGCCATATGAAAAAAGCTCTCTGTTATCATCAGTCAGCACATTTTTGGTGACCTTCCTCCATGTATTGAAGGGAAAACTGTATAAATCTATTCCACGCGGCGAAAAATCTATTTTATATCTTTGCGAAATATCCTTCTTTTCATTTTGTCCGGCTGCCGGCTTATTATCAGGCCTGCTTAAATGCACATTATACAGTCCCTCCACCTGTGAAACAAAATATCCCCTGCATGCCTCGGACTCTATATAGCCCTCAGAAACAAGCTGGTCATATGCCATTTGAACCGTACTGCGGCTCACCTGCAAATGTGCACTGAGTATTCTCGTTGAGGGCAATTTGATTCCGCATTGTAAATTGCCATTTCTTATTTCGTTCCTGATATGTTCATAAATCTGCTCATAAAGTGAAATCTGTGAATCTGCCTTGAGATTAATTGTTAATTCGTTCATATGGCTCCTTTCGCTTCTAATGCTTCTATGTTAAAATACTAATAATACCAAAATCAACGGAGGCTCATATGAAAGAAAAACTTTATTCCATACCCGTCAATGATGCTTTTAAAGCTGATTGTGAATGTCCTGTCTGTCAGATGAGAAAGACCCTTGAGGATGATGCAGTCAGCTACACAATGGGACCAAGCTATATGGAGGATGATACCCGAATGCAAACCGACCGTCTTGGCTTTTGCCAAAAACATATGTCCATGATATATGCATCCGGCAACAAACTCGGTATCAGCCTTATACTTAAGACCCACTTTGATTATATCCTTAAAAATTCAGATGAGCTTTCCGAAAAAGTTCAGGTCAAAAAAGGTTTTTTGGCGAATAAAAAAAGCTGTGATGCCGCCGATAGTCCGTTTGTTTCGTTTTTAAATGAGCTTAACCACTCCTGCTTTGTCTGCAGCCGTATAAATAATTTTTTTGACCGCTACATGGACACTGTATTTTACCTGTGGAAAAACGATACCTCCTTCAAGGAAACCTTTTCCTCATGCAAGGGCTTTTGCAGCGAGCACTGTCAGCTTTTATTACAAAGAGCACCCTTGCATTTGTCAGGTGCCACTCTTGATGAATTTCTCGAGCTCGTAAAAGAGCTCTATACAAATAATATGCAGCGGGTGCGTGATGACCTTGCATGGTTCATCGACAAATTTGACTATCGAAACAATGATGCCCCATGGAAAAATTCAAGGGACTCAATTCCGCGTGCCATGACAAAGGAATGTGGAATTATCATTGAGGACAGATAATACAAAAGGTGTTGTAAGCATATGTACAACACCTTTAAAACATTCTTTTTAACTTTGTAACTAGTTATTCTTCATTTCTTCTTCCAAAAGCTCTTTAACTTCCCTTGCCCTGTCCTTAATCTTAGAATTTGCGGACTTTGAATTAAATATCACTTCTATATATTTTCTGCTGTTATCGTAGTCCTTGCATCTTCTTGCAAGGTCGGCAAGCAAATATGTCAGGGTGGTGATATCCATTCCGCATATAGGAGGCATTTCCTTTGAATAGCTGTATGAGAAGCCCTCATACGCATTCTGAAGATACATACTTTCACCATTCTTACACTCTATGCGAAGCTTTTCATACTTCTCATCACCGGACGGAATACCCGGAAGCATACTTCTGTACAGCCATGCCATTTTAAGACACAGGTATGCCCTCTCACTGTTTTTGCCATGCATTGCCATTACATTTGCAAGTGCAAGCTTGTGCCTGTCAAGTGCCTCCTGAAATGTATATGGTCCGGTTGAATTTGTTATTCCCTTAAAATTAGCAGAAATACTTTCCTTTACCATTTTAATCTGTCCCGGAGTAATGTGTCCGAACAGCTTGGTGGTTGTTGCATATCCACAGTGAACACAGGCTACTATGTCATATTTTAACGGTTCAAAGCCCACATAAACCGGTTTAAGGTCAGTATCAGTGCTTGCAAGCTTTGCCCTGCCGGACCTTACAGCCTTCGCCTTAAACTCCTTGCCGCACAGCGGACATTTATATGTTTTGTCGAAGATATACTCTTCTTCATTTACAATGGTCATCATAGGCCTTTTCTGCGTTCTATTCTCATTGTGTAACTCGGTCTTATTTTCCTTAACCTCTTCATCCTCGTATAGTTTTTTGAACTTGCTTATATTAAGACCCATTTTATCCAAACCTGACAGTATATTATCCATTTTTCCTCCAGAAGCTAACTAATTTTAAAAGAACTCTTAAGTGACACTATTCTGTTGAACACTAATTTTTCATCGGTCGAATCCTTTGTGTCCATACAGAAAAACCCATTTCTTACAAACTGATACTTTTCACCCTTGTCGGCGATAGTAAAATTAGGTTCAACATAACAATTATCTATGACAGTCAGAGAATTCGGATTGAGATTAAGTGAACCATCCTCATTATAAACGCCCTTCTCTTCATCCACAAGATTCTCATAGAGTCTCGCCTCAGCCTTAAGTGCAGTTCCTGCATATACCCAGTGGATAGTTCCCTTGACCTTGCGTCCCGTAAAGCCCGAACCACTCTTGGTCTCAGGGTCATATGTACAATGAATCTCTGTGACATTGCCGTTTTCATCCTTGACAAAGCTCTCACATTTTACAAAGTATGCGCTCATAAGCCTTACTTCATTACCCGGGAATAAACGATAATATTTCTTCGGAGGTTCTTCCATAAAGTCATCTCTTTCAATGTAAAGCTCCCTGCCAAATGGCACCTTGCGTGTACCCATCTCATCATTTTCCTGATTATTCGGTACATCCAGATACTCAACCTGTCCCTCAGGGTAATTATCAATAATGACCTTAACCGGATCAATTACCGCCATCATTCGCTTTGCCTTCAGCTTAAGGTCCTCCCTTATGCAATGTTCAAGCATGGCATAATCAACTGAGCTGTTTGCCTTTGAAACACCGACCATATCAACAAACATTTTGATGGATTCAGGCGTAAAGCCCCTTCTTCTGAGTGCTGCAATGGAAACAAGCCTCGGGTCATCCCATCCGTCAACAATGCCCTCCTGCACAAGCTTCTTGATATATCTCTTGCCCGTAATAACATTGGTAAGGTAGAGCTTTGCAAACTCAATCTGCTTCGGTGATTCATCAGGAGAATTTTTAAAACCACACTCAATCACAACCCAGTCATAAAGCGGTCTGTGGTCCTCAAATTCCAACGTGCATATGGAATGTGTGATTCCTTCAATCGCATCCTCAATCGGATGAGCGAAATCGTACATAGGGTAAATGCACCATTTATCACCCGTACTGTGATGTGTCATATGTGCAACACGGTATAATATAGGGTCCCTCATATTGATATTAGGTGATGCCATATCAATCTTGGCACGAAGCACCCTGCTTCCATCCTCGTATTTACCATTCTTCATATTTTCAAACAGTTCAAGGTTTTCTTCAACACTTCTGTCCCTGTAAGGGCTGTTTTTGCCCGGCTGTGTAAGAGTTCCTCTATACTCACGAATCT
>CAYOHM010000102.1:0-5694 GCA_964403785.1 uncultured Alistipes sp. | reverse complement strand
CGTGAAATCAAAATCGAAAGGTAAAGCATATAGATGTATTCAAACTGATAAAAAAACTAACGTATCCCAAGTCACAAACAATCACAAGAGCAAAAGGGCAGTTTTATCAGCCTCCATGACCTTGGAGGCAGCGTTCATTATACCGTTCTTTGTATTTTTCGTGCTTGCACTGGTCTATGTAATTAACCTTTTAAATTATCAGGGCAGGGTAAGTACAATATTATATGATGCAGCGAGAAATACGTCAAAGCTTGAATACAATACGGAGGATGCCGCGGCGAAGGCTGTGGCGCTTGCACGGTCATATTCAGAGCTTTCAAAGGTCAACACAAAGGGTATGGGAATTGTCGGCTTGAGTGCGGCAATGCTGCCGCTATTTACGGATTTAGAGGATGAATTTATTAAAGTATCCGTAACCTATACCGTAAAATCCCCCTTTAGCTTTATGGGCATAAAGCCGCTTGTATGTCGGCAGTTCATAAAAATACGCAAGTGGGTAGGAAATGAGGATAAGGGAGGTGATGATGCGAATGGCACGGGTAATGACGGGAAAAAAACAATGGTTTATATTACGGATACCGGCAGTGTCTATCATACTAACCGTAACTGCACATATCTGGTGCTGTCTATAAAGACGGTCAACAGCTCGGATATTGAAAATCTGCGAAATACGGACGGCGGTAAGTATTACTCATGCGAAATTTGCGTAAAAAATAAGAATGTCACCGGTACGGTTTACATAACAGGCTGGGGTGACAGATACCACATAAACACAAACTGCAGCGGACTTAAAAGAGGGGTGCTGACCGTGCCTCTTGAGTCGATTCCGGGCTGGAATCAGTGCAGCAGATGCGCCAAAAACAGTTGATTGAGAATATACGGAGGAAATATGGAGAGTGTACTTAATTTATCGGTGCTGTGCTTTTTATCATGGGAGAGCCTTCAGGATATAAAAAGACAGCAGCTTTCACTAAAATCAATAATTATATTTTTTATATTGGGACTTATACTTAGGTTTTTTGTTCTAAAGACGGGGCTTGCGGAAATTATAAGCGGAATGCTTCTTGGAATTTTTTGCCTTGTTCTTTCGAGGCTTACAGGTGAAGCTATCGGCTACGGTGACGGTCTTGTTATTTTGGTTGTCGGTGAGTATTTGGGAATAAAAGGTGCGGTGCTTTTGTTATTTATCTCCTTTGGAATAATGATGGCAGCAGCTATTTTGGTTATGCTTAAAAAGGGCTTTAGATGTAATGCGCCGCTTCCCTTTGTTCCATGTATTCTTGCCGCATATGTGGGAGGTATGCTTCTATGAAGAAAAATAATCGGGGTACGGTTACAATCGAGGCAGCGGTGATAGTTCCGTTATTTACAATAGTTGTTGTTATGCTCATTCAGACGGCAATCAAATGTCTGGACAGGGATATTGTAAATTGTGTGTCCGATAAGATATGCATGGATGCGGAATTTCTGGGCTTTAAAAGTGGAAAATATGACAAAAACATTTTGCGGCAATACAGCGAAAAAGCAAATACATATTTGCAGGAAAACACGGTGTCGGAAAGCTACACGGTGGATATAAGCGAGGAGCTTCTGGTAATAAAAACAGATTACGGAAAGGTTGATAAGAACAATCCTGTGCAATATGTAAGAACAGCGGACGCGGCGGAAAAATTATTAAAGAAGGTGAAAAAATAATGGATACAAGCATTATAAGTGAGATGAATACAAATTATCTGCTGATTTCTTCGGCAGGAGGCAGGGCGGCAGGCTTTGAGGAGAAAATGTTTGAGTATAACGATATTAAAGGTTTTTTGAGCTTTCAGACAGGCAGGGTCAACAATAATATTACCTACCAATACAAAATTGCCGACAGTGACAGTATGGCAAAAGCATTTTATAATAAAGAATTTACTTCGCAGGACGTTAAAAATATATTTACGTCGATAGCTGCCGCCTGCCGGAGAGCCTATGAGTATCTGCTGGATGTGGATGCAATATTGCTGAATCCTGAATTTATCTTTATAAACGGCGAGGAATATATGTTTTGTTATTATCCGGCAGCCGATACAAAGTTCAATAAGGGACTTCGTGAATTAATGGAATATATACTGGAAAGGCTCGACCATTCTGACGGTGAAAGTGTTATGAGGGCGTATGGCTTGTACCGGAAAATCCTAAAAAATAATTTCACTATGGACACGCTTATGGAGGAGTTCGGCTTTGATGAAAAAGAAGAACGGGTTCAGATTAAATATGACGCAGAGCCTGAAAAAACAGAGCCCGGGGATGATAGTAAAATTATAAGTTTTAATGTGCCGCAGAAAGAGGCTGACAGTATCGAGGAGTTGGAAAAGGAGCTTGAAAATGTTCATAAAGGAAAAATTAAAAAGCTTTTTCACTTCTGGGGTGCGGATAAGAAGAAAAAAGAAGTCCCTGAAAGCAAGGGAACAATGCTGCTTGCAGAAAATAACCCATATAACCATACCCAGCTATTATCCGGCAAGGTTTTGGTAAATCAGGGAAACGGCAGGGATATTATTCTTAATAATCTTCCGATAAGAATCGGCAGCAAAAAGGAGGAAAGCGATTTCTGCGTGGATAACATAATGGTAAGCCGCAGCCATGCGGTGCTTACATATGAATGTGGCAATTATTATGTGGAGGATAATGATTCGACTAACGGAACCTTTGTAAATGGCAGCAGAATTGCACCTTACGAGCCGGTGCAGATAAAGGACGGAGATACAGTAAGCTTTGCGAATGAGAAGTATCGTCTAAATCTCAAGCTAAATTGACATATAGCTCAAATAATGCTAAATTATTTTAGGTAAGAAATGATTGTTTCGGGGTAATTTATGGTTGAGTATATACAGGAAAAGCTTGTACAATCCGGTTTCATAGGAGTACGGACAGAATATGACAGCCTGCATTTGTATATGAGGGCGCATGATAATGTGTGCCGCTTTGTGGATGTGGTGGATTACAGAAATCCCAATGAAAGCGGCATTAATACTGATGTGTTAATTGACCTTAACCGGAAATTAACCCAGGGCTTTACTAAAAGCGGATATGGGAGTATTGAGGTTCTTACGATAATTGTCACATACAGCGAAGTGCTGGCAGAACAGCTTGCCGGTAATAGTATGCCGTATTGGGTAATGGATACTTATAATGATGAATTTATAATTCCTGCCGCCCAGCCCGTAAGCTTTGACGGCGTTGAGCTGCTTATGCGCGGGGTGCTTGACGATATGGCATCTCTTGCTGATGTCAGGCAGCATTTCTCCTCCGGCTTGAGATTAAATAACGAAAGACCGCCCTTTAAGCTTTTTACCGTGAACAATTTAATGGTACTGATTAATGTAGTGGTCTACCTTGTTCTTGAAAGCATGGGCTCTACACAGGATTCAATGTTTATGATTGGGCATGGCGCATTTTACTGGCCTGCCGTTTATTATAACGGTGAGATATACAGATTTTTTACCAGTATGTTCATACATTTTGGATTTAGCCACCTGTTTAGCAATATGGTTATCTTGTTTTGCTTGGGAGATAATCTTGAAAGAGCAGTAGGCAAGCTGAAATACATTGTTGTATACATTATTTCGGGGCTTGGTGCGTCGGTTGTATCCTGCGTGTTTTATGTAATTACCAATGAGAATATTGTGGCAGGAGGAGCCTCAGGAGCTATTTTTGGCGTTGTGGGTGCACTTATTTACATTGTAACGGTTAATCATGGTAAATTAGAAGATTTAGATTCATATAGATTAATTATATTTGCGGCATTTTCACTTTATTCAGGCTTTACAAGCACCGGAGTGGATAATGCAGCGCATGTCGGCGGCTTTCTTGTAGGGCTTTTAATGGGAAAACTGCTTTACAAAAAGGGAGGTAATACTCATGAAGGTTAATATTTATTACGGAGGACGAGGACTGGTTGATGACCCCACACTTACTGTCATAGGTAAGTTTCAGGAGGTTCTGGAGGAATTGCGTGTCAATGTAACACGTTACAACCTTTATGAAATCAGAAACGGCATTACAACGCTTCCGCTTACGCTTAAGGAGGCAGATGCGGTGGTTCTTGCGACAACGGTTGAATGGCTCGGAATCGGAGGCTTAATGCAGACGTTCCTCGATGCCTGCTGGTTATATGGAGATAAGAATAAGATTAATGAAATATATATGTTTCCGGTGGTGACGTCAAAGACCTATGGTGAAAGAGCTGCGTATTCAACACTTGTGGATGCGTGGGAGATACTCGGCGGAAAAGTATGCAACGGTCTTAGTGCCTATGTGGATGATTCAACGGATTTTGAGTTCAACAAGGATTATCTGGCAATAATCGAAAAAAAGGCGGAGGAGATTTACAGAACGGTTTCACAGTCTGTAATCACTCTCCCTAATAGTAATAAGACGCTTAGCAATATGATGAAGGACACGATTAACTTTACACCTCAGGAGAGTGAGCAGTTATCAAAATTTGTATCGGATGAGGAATTTGTTCAGACACAGAAGAAGGATATTGAGGAGCTTTCAACGCTGTTTAAGGATATGCTTACGGACGAGGCAAACGGCGGTGACGAATATTACACGGCGGTGTTAAAGGACCATTTTGTCAAACAGAATGTAAATGCCTCCTATTATCTGATTATTGATGATAAGAAGAAATCCGTGGTTGTGCAGGTGAAGCAGGGAGAGCTGAATTGTTATCTCGGAATAAAGGAGGACGCGGATATTGTTGCAAAGCTTAAGAAGGAAACCTTTGATAAGGTGGTTACCGGCAGAATGACTTTTCAGCGGGCATTTATGACCGGTGAAATTACTGCCAAGGGTAACCTTAAAGTAATTAAGATGTTTGATGAGCTATTCAAATTTGAAAGGTAAAAAAACAGTCACACAGGTTTTGGAGTCCTTTTCACCTATGGTTATGTTGCCGTTGTGCTGCCATATGATGTTGGCAGCAGCTGCAAGACCAAGACCGGAGTGATTCTTTTTATCCGTGGTGAACGGCTGCAGTGCTTTAGGAGCCTGTAAGCTGTCAAAGCCAATTCCGGTATCGGTAAACTCCAAACATATACGGTTATCTGCAACGGATAAATATATTTTTATTTCTTTATCCGCAGCAATATTTTTAAGCTCACAGCTTTCTGCCGCATTGAGCAGAATCTCAGAAAAGGCTGCAGCCATATGCTGCCTGTGGCAGAGAATGGTCAAGTCAGGAATACCGGACAGAATTTCACATTTTACGTCAGGATATTTTGACATAACGCCCTCAATACCTTCATTGAGAAGCTCGCAGACTGCACATTCAGATAATTCCTGATTGCTGAAGCTGTACCTGAAGGCAGCAATATCATCAAGCAGCTTAAGCAGATTATTAAGGTTGAGCTTAATCTTATTAAAATACGGATTATCGACAAGCTCAGGATTGCTCATTTCAAGAAGCTGGCAGTAGCTTGATATAACACCTGCATGGTTTTTGACATCATGACATCCGACAGAGGCTGCATTAAGTGCGTAGTCCGCAATTTTCGTTAAAAGTTCATAATGGCGGGGGTTTGTTTGCTTTAAGTCCTTTATCATTTGATAATCGTCATAGTTTAACATATACTCCCTCCGGGTAATTAATTAAGGTATATGATACCTTTTGAGAGGCTGATTGTAAAGGTAAATATTAAAGTGATTGCGAAA
>CAYOHM010000101.1:0-5763 GCA_964403785.1 uncultured Alistipes sp. | reverse complement strand
CACAGTACAGAGAGCTTGCAGCCTTTACACAGTTTGGTTCCGAGCTGGATGCAGATACAAAGGAACGTCTTGCACAGGGTGAAAGAATCAAGGAAATGTTAAAGCAGCCGCAGTATAAGCCTATGCCGGTTCAATATCAGGTAATCATTATATATGCAGCTACCAAGAAGTACCTTCTTGATATTCCTGTTGACAGGGTACTTGAGTTTGAAAAGGGACTTTTTGAATTTATTGATACCAAATATCCTGAAATTCCTGATAAAATCAAGAATAATAAGGTGCTGGATGATGATACGGAGAAGCTTTTGATAAAAGCAATCGAAGAATTCAAAAAAGAGTTTTAAAGAAAGAGCAGAAGGGTGATCGCGTATGGCCTCAATGAGAGACATAAAAAGGCGTAAGGAAAGTGTACAGAGTACGGAGCAGATTACGAAAGCCATGAAGCTCGTTTCTACGGTGAAGCTGCAGAAAGCAAGAGGCAGAGCAGAACATTCAAAGCCTTACTTTGATCTGATGTATAATACCGTTTGCAGTATGCTTGCAAAATCAGACGGCATAAATCATCGTTTTCTGAAGGCGGGGGATTCTGAGAAAAAAGCAATTATAGTAATAACTGCTAACAGAGGACTTGCCGGCGGATATAACGCTAACGTCACAAAGCTTGTGACAAGGGGTGATATATCCAAAGAAGACGCGGTTATCTACAATATCGGAACAAAGGGAAGCGAAGTGTTCAGAAGAATGGGATATACGGTGGCAGCAGATTATTCGGATGTTATCGAGAATCCTATTTTCTCGGATGCGATTCATATAGGGCAGGATGTTCTTAATGCCTTTACCAATAACGAGGTTGGTGAGATATATCTTGCATATACAAGCTTCAAAAATACCGTAACTCATATTCCTACTCTGATTAAGCTGCTGCCTGTTGATAAATCGGCAGGCAAGGTAGAAGAGAATGATAATATTCCGATGAATTATGAACCTTGTGAGGAGGAAGCGTTGGATATCATCATTCCTAAGTATATCAACAGTCTCATCTATGGAGCATTGGTAGAAGCGGTAGCCAGTGAAAATGGCGCGCGTATGCAGGCAATGGATAATGCTACAAGCAATGCGGGTGAGATGATTGCAGACTTGTCACTTATGTATAACAGAGCCAGACAGGGTTCAATTACGCAGGAATTAACAGAAATTATAGCTGGTGCGTCAGCAATCAGCTAAGATAATAGAAGAAGGAGTGAAATAATGGCAGCTAATAATGTTGGTAAGATTACGCAGGTTGTCAGTGCCGTTCTCGATATTAAATTCAGTGAAGGCAATCTTCCGGAAATCAATACAGCCATTAAAATTACCAGAAAAAATGGCGAAACATTGGTAGCAGAAGTATCACAGCATCTGGGGGATGACACTGTAAGATGTATAGCGATGGGACCTACGGACGGTCTTGTGCGTGGTATGGAGGCTATTAATACAGGAGCACCTATTTCGGTGCCTGTTGGTGAAAATACACTGGGGCGTATTTTCAACGTACTTGGTGAGCCAATTGACAATAAACCGGCTCCTGAGAACGTGGAGTACAATCCGATTCACAGAAAAGCGCCGAGTTTTGAAGAACAGTCCACATCTACGGAGGTTCTTGAAACAGGTATCAAGGTAGTTGACCTTCTTTGCCCGTATCAGAAGGGTGGTAAGATTGGTCTTTTCGGAGGTGCCGGAGTAGGTAAAACCGTACTTATTCAGGAGCTTATCCGTAATATCGCAACCGAGCATGGCGGATATTCGGTATTCACAGGCGTTGGTGAGCGTACCAGAGAGGGAAATGACCTTTACCATGAAATGACGGAGTCCGGAGTTATCAATAAGACAACAATGGTATTCGGTCAGATGAATGAACCGCCTGGAGCGAGAATGAGAGTAGGTCTTACGGGACTTACAATGGCAGAATACTTCCGTGACAAGGGCGGCAAGGATGTGCTTTTGTTCATTGATAATATTTTCAGATTTACACAGGCAGGTTCGGAGGTTTCAGCACTTCTTGGACGTATGCCTTCGGCTGTTGGTTATCAGCCTACACTTCAGACGGAGATGGGCGCACTTCAGGAGAGAATTACATCAACCAAGAACGGTTCAATCACCTCTGTTCAGGCTGTATATGTGCCTGCGGATGACCTGACTGACCCGGCTCCTGCAACAACATTTGCTCATCTTGATGCAACAACGGTTCTTTCACGTTCAATCGTAGAGCTTGGTATTTATCCGGCGGTTGATCCTCTTGAATCTACGTCGAGAATCCTTGACCCGCGTATTGTAGGTGAGGAGCATTATAAGGTTGCGCGTGGTGTTCAGGAAATCCTTCAGAGATACAAGGAATTACAGGATATTATCGCCATTCTTGGTATGGATGAATTGTCAGAGGATGATAAGGTACTCGTTGCAAGAGCAAGAAAGGTACAAAGATTCTTATCCCAGCCGTTCTTCGTTGCAGGACAGTTCACAGGACTGGAGGGACGTTACGTTCCGCTTAGTGAGACAATTCAGGGCTTTAAGGAAATCCTTGAGGGCAAGCATGATGATGTTCCGGAGGGCTATTTCTTAAATGCAGGTAATATTGATGATGTTTTGGCTAAGATGAAATAGAGGTAGGTGCGTATGGCAGGTAAATTATTTAAGTTAAAGATTATTTCACCTGACAGAGTCTTCTATGAGGGCGAAGCCGATATGGTTGAGTTTACGTCGAGTGAAGGTGAAATGGGTGTATATGCCGAGCATGTACCTTTAACAACTGTTTTGGTGCCGGGTATAATGACAATTCATGAGCCTGACGGTATTAAGAAAGCCGCGGTTCATTCAGGGTTTGCGCAAATTCTGCAGGACAGCGTCACAGTGCTTGCAGAGGTGTGCGAGTGGCCTGAAGAAATTGACATCAACCGTGCAAACGAAGCAAGAATTCGTGCAGAGCGAAGGCTCAGCGGCGGCTCATCGGAGAGTAATATCAATATGCTGCGTGCTGAATTGGCACTTAAAAGGTCCATAACAAGAATAAAGCTTTTGAGCTAATGTATAAAACCTCCTGATTTGGAAATAATGACTACATAAATTATTTAGCATTATTTGGTCAGGAGGTTTTTTATGCCTTTTTTTAGAGAAAAAATAGATAAAAGATGGGTGGGCGTACTCAGAAAAATAAGTATTGCCGTACTGCTGTGGATGATTACGCTGACAATGATTTACTATTATAATAAAAGTGAAAAAACACAGGAAACCCTTGTTATGGCGATAAATCAGATTAGCCTTAATGAGATGCAGGCAACCCTTGAGGGCTTCGGGTATTACTGTGATGTGTATTTAAGTGAGGAGGCAAAAAAAACCTTTGTTAAGGACATAGGCTATGAACTGGGCTTGAATTATTGCGATATAACCACTGAGAGGGACGGGGAAATAGCCACAACGATTTTAACCAAAAACGGAGCTAACGCAAAGACGGAAATAAAACTCATAACTAGGGAACAGAAAATATCGGAAAATGCAATAGAGAGCCACCAGTATCTGCTTATACAAATTGATTTGGGAAACAATGTGGATGCGGCAATCTACTACCAGAAGGTATTAAAAGAAATATATGAGGAGCTTGGAATTGATGCTGATGTGACAGTGAATTTCTGCGGCAATATGGAAGGCATGGCGGACCTCGCCATCAAGAATATGATTGCGGACCAGCTTCTTGCACAAACTGATGCCAAAATTGTTGCTGAAAACAGAAGCGATGAGCTGTATACGATTTATGCGTATACGGAAAAAGTCGCTGATTATATGAAATTAGGCAACAAAAAAATTAACCTTAATATTTGTTCATATTATGATGAGAACAATCAAAAAACATATTTTAATGTGGCAACACCGATTATAAGTACAGATTATTAAACTCCTGCATAGTATAAACTAAGAAAAAGATGTGGGTCTTGTTATGTTTGATGAAGATATCAGGAATTTGGATTGGTATTTGCCTATTATACGAAATAATGACAGCGCAGAATATTTATATGAAATGTATCCGAATGAAGCACAGATAATAAAAGGCTATGCAAAGGAAGCAGTTGATATGGTGGATTACAGACAGAGCTTTATTTATGACGAATATCCAGACAGACTTATGTTTTACCAAATGGTGGAAAGAGTGTATACAAAATACATGATTGCGGCAAAAAATAGGATTTTTAAGGGACATAAGGAGTATGAGATAAAATGTATCGAGAAATGTATGAAAGAAATGACACAGATTATTGTGGCAAACGAAATCTATAATAAAAGAAGCAGGCGCAGGTAAATTGCGTGGCGCCTGTAAAAAGGAGCTATTTTGATGCAGCTTACAACGTCGCTGAAAGACAATATAACGCAGCTTAACCGAAGGCTTAGACTTGATAAAAATGCTGATATAATATATAAGGCACTGCAAATAGACGGAGTGGATGCAGGATTTTATTTTGTTGACGGATTTGTTGATGATTCTGTTATGCAAAGAATCCTGCAATACTTTTGCGGTCTAAAAAAAGATGATATAAAAAATGCGGATGTCTTTGCAGCGGCAAATGTACCCTATGTAGAGGTAAGCGTGCAGGAGGATGCCGATAAGATTATAACGGATATTTTATCCGGAGTGGCGGCACTCTTTGTAGAGGGCATGGATAAATGTATACTGATTGAATGTAGGTCATATCCGGTAAGGAGTGTAAGTGAGCCGTGGAAGGATAAGGTTACAAGGGGTTCAAGGGACGGTTTTGTTGAAACCTTGATTCTCAATCTTGCCCTTATGAGAAGAAGAATCCGTGATCCAAGGTTTTCGGTGGAGTTAATGAGAGTGGGAGAAAGTTCCAGGTCGGATGTGGCTATATGCTATATTGAGGGGAAAGCTGACGCAAAGCTGGTGGCAAAATTGAAGGACAGGCTTGCCCGTTTGAAGGTTGAAGCACTGACCATGAATCTTCAAAGTCTTGCAGAATGTCTGCTTGCCGGTAAATGGATAAATCCGTTTCCCAAGTATAAATATTCGGAAAGACCTGACACGGCGGCAGCGGCGGTATTTGACGGAAATGTAGTTTTGATGGTGGATAATTCTCCGGCAGTAATAATTTTGCCAACTTCGATTTTTGACCTTATGGAGGAGGCTGATGATTTTTATTTTCCGCCGATGATTGGATGCTATTTAAGATTTTCAAGGTTTTTAATAACCCTGCTGGCTGTTCTCTTAACTCCGGTATGGCTTCTTTTGGTAAATAATCCGGTATGGGTTCCGAACTGGCTGGAATTTATTTTAATAACTGACGATATAACAGTCCCGATTATTTTCCAGCTATTGATACTTGAGATAGCCATTGACGGTCTTAAAATGGCAGCAATCAATACGCCAAATGCACTGTCCACACCGCTTAGCGTGGTGGCAGGCATCATAGTTGGTGAAAACGCAATCAGCTCGGGCTGGTTTAATGCGGAAAGTATGCTCTATATGGCATTTGTCAGCATTGCCACATATTCACAGGCGAGCTTTGAGATGGGCTATGCCTTAAAATATGTAAGAGTAATGCTGTTGATTTTAACTCAACTGTTCGGATTGTGGGGATTTGCAGCCGGATGTGCGGCTGCACTAATGATGCTGGCGTTCAACAGGACATTATCGGGGAAAAGCTATATCTATCCTCTCATACCATGGAACGGCAGTATGCTAAAGCGAAAGGTGCTAAGGCTAAGGCTGCCGCATAGATACGA
>CAYOHM010000100.1:0-5830 GCA_964403785.1 uncultured Alistipes sp. | reverse complement strand
TTGACCACATTGATATGCTCTATATTCATATCCTCTGTACCCGTCATAAAGCAGCCCTTTTCCTTGGCATAGTTGATATATCTTATAATCTCATCCGTTATAAGCTCTCCGGGTGCAAGAATAGGTATTCCCGGCGGATAGCACATTACAAATTCGCTGCATACTCTTCCGGTACTTGACGTAATTTCAAGCGATTCCTTATCCGCGTAAAACGCCTCCTGCGGAGCCATTTCAAGCTTCGGATTGATATACTCATGGTCGAACAATCCCGTACTTTCTTTTTGATGCAGCCTTTTGATTTCTGATAACGCTGAAATAAGCCTTTCAATATCAAGATTTCTGTCTCCTGCGGTTACAATGGCAAGTATATTGCCGATATCACCAAATTCAATCTGAATCCCATAATCATCACGAAGAAGGTCATATACCTCAATTCCTGCCAGACCCACGTCCCTTGTGTGAATTGAAAGCTTGGTCGCATCAAAATCATATATGTCATCGCCGTTAATAATATCTCTTCCGAAAGCATAATAACCGCCCAAAACATTTATTTCCTCACGTGCATAATCCGCATAGTCCAAGGTTTTGTCGACCATCGCGTGACCGTTCAGGCTTAAATTTTTACGCGCTATATCAAGCGATGACAGGAGTAAATATGAACCGCTTGTTGTCTGGGTAAGATTGATTACCTGACGTACATAGTCCGCATTAACGGTGTTTTTGGTAAGCAGAATCGAGCTCTGTGTAAGAGAGCCTCCAGTCTTATGCATACTTACTGCTGCCATATCCGCACCTGCCTCCATTGCCGAAACAGGCAGCTTATCATTAAAATACAAATGTGTGCCGTGTGCCTCGTCCACAAGAACTAGCATATTATGCTCATGGGCGAGCTTAACAATGCCTCTTAAATCGGAACAAATTCCGTAATAAGTCGGATTATTTACCAGTATTGCTTTGGCATCCGGATTTTCTTCAATCGCCCTCTCAACATCCTTAATTGACATTCCAAGAGGAATACCCAGCTTTTTGTTAACACCCGGATTAACATATACCGGAATTGCACCGCATACTACCAATGCATTTATCGCACTTCTGTGCACATTACGCGGCATAATAATCTTATCCTTAGATTTACATGTGGACATTATCATTGCCTGTACCGCTGCCGTGGTACCATTAACTATAAAAAAGGCCTCATCAGCTCCAAACGCTTCTGCTGCGAGTGCCTGTGCATCCTTTATAACGGATACCGGATGACATAAATTATCAAGCGGCTTCATTGAATTCATATCAAGCTTGACACATTCACTCCCGAAAAATCCCTTTAATTCTTTATTGCCTCTGCCGCCCTTGTGCCCCGGTACATCAAAATGAACCAGTCTGTTGGTACGCATCTCTTCTAGTGCTTTCTGTATAGGTGTATCATTCTGTGTTAACACTGGTATAACCTACCTTTCTTCGAAATAAGTATGATACAGATTATACGATATATGCTCACAACATTCAATGACTAATATCAATCTTTTTGTTTAGTATTAGTAAACTATTCCTGCATTTGAAATATGCCGGAATTAAAAATATATCCGCGAATATCCATGCCAGTCCATTTCCAAAGCAGGCTCCGTTATAGCCCCAGATTGGTGTGATAACAAATCCCGCGATAGCTCTGGCAATCATTTCAAGCACGCCTGCAAGTATTGCAAACTGGCTAAAGCCCATACCCTGAATCATAAATCTTATTATATTTACAAGCGCAAGGAGGAAATAAAATACACTGTTTGCCAGCAAATACACATAAGTCTGCTCAATAATCTCCGTTTGCTGCGCATCAACAAATAAAAGTGCCAGCTTTCTTCCGAATAAAAAAAGCACGGCAAATGCAATTACCGAATATATAAAGCCAAGCAATATGCAGGCTCTAAGTCCTTCATCAAGTCTTTTTATCTTGCCTGCGCCGACATTTTGTCCGCCGTAGGTTGCCATCGTTGAACCAAAAGCATCGTAAGGGCAGCAAAAGAACATTGAAAGCTTGGAACCGGCTGTAACAGAGGCAACATAGACCGTACCCAGTGTATTTACCGCTGTCTGAAGAATTACGCTGCCTATGGCTGTAATTGAATATTGAAGTCCCATCGGAACTCCCATTGTGCAAAGAATTTTGGCAAAGTGCCTGTCATACCTTTTTTCTTCCTTTTCCATCCTAAGGATTTCGTAGCGCTTAATCATAACGAAAAAGCAGCCTATTCCCGATACAGCCTGGGATATGACGGTAGCAAGAGCCGCACCTGCGACGCCCATTTTGACATAATAGATAAGTACCACATCAAGAACTATGTTGATTCCTGACGATATTGCAAGAAAAACAACAGGTGTCTTGCTGTCACCCAGTGACCTTATGATGCCTGAAACCATATTATACAGTAAGGTCGCCGGTATACCGCAGAAAATTATAAAAATATAAATGTATGCCTGCTCAAAAATATCCTCCGGAGTTTTCATAACCGTAAGTATCTGTCTTGTAAGCACGGTTGTCGCAATTGTCATAACTATGGCAAAAAAAATGCAGAGATAAGCTCCGTTTGCCACAAATTTTCTAAGATTCCTGTAGTTTTTAGCACCAAACTGCTGCGCCACAGGAATCACAAAGCCATTACATATTCCCATACAAAATCCAATAACCAAAAAGTTTACCGAACCGGTAGAGCCCACTGCCGCAAGCGCATCTGCTCCCAAAAATTTACCAACAATCATCGTATCAACGAGATTGTAAAACTGCTGGAACAAAAAGCCAAAAAACATCGGAACTGCGAAGCCTAAAATAAGCTTCATAGGCTTGCCCTGCGTCAAATCCTTTGTCGACTGCTTTTGGTCTGTTTCTTTTGTTTTATTAACTTTTTCCATATCTTCCATAACCTGTCCATCCCATCTGTAACATAAAATATATGTAATTGTCAGCTAAAATATCCTTTGTACTTTACATCATATTTTCCATTTGGGAATAATTCGTGGTAAAGGTCAATGAAATAGTCATCCGTCATACTTGCCATAAAATCTACCACCAGATCATCCGTGCGTTCTGCCAGATATTCCTCCATCATCTCATTCACATCCACATATCTCTGGTACTTATTAATCTCCCTGATATAATTAAGGTGATGCCTGCAAAATATAGAATCCTCTTTTTTCTCGGCAGCCTGTTTTAAGAGTTCCTTGTAAACTGCCGAAAACATAGGTTTTATATTCTCATATACCCCGTCAATTTCAGGATTTCCGTAAATTATATCATAATTTTCTTTTTTTGCCCTTGCAAACGCATCAAAATACTCTTTATCCATGCAAAGATAATCTTTGCCATAGCTGTTCTCAACAATATTTATCACCATATTGTTAGTTATCTCTGCGTTTGTTCTTCCAATCCGTTCATTTGAAAATTCGGTTTCGTCCGAAACCAAACCTATTTTCTGTGCATCCTGCCTGTCCTTGCCAAGATATGCAATTATATCGCTAATTCTTACAACACATCCCTCCAGTGTAGACGGAATCTGCTTTTTATTTGCACTCTTATCGGTATAGCAAGCCTCAATTCTTGTATCAAACTCAGCAAAGCCCTTTAAGCTTACAGGCTTGTAGCACTGCATTTCCATCTCACCATTGTGGCAGAGGACGGCATCAAGCACCTGAAGGCTTACATTGCGCTTTACAAGATGCTCCAGCACACGTACGCTATGAACGTTATGATTAAATATCCTTCCCGTTCTCTCCTCGTATAGTTCATTAAGGAACCTCTCCCCCGCATGTCCAAACGGGGTATGACCAATGTCATGCCCCAGTGCTGCCGCTTCAATCAAGTCCGTATTAAGATTCAGAAGCCCTCCGATATTACGCGCCACTCTTGAAACCAGCTGCACATGCAGTGCCCTTCTTGAAAGGTCATCATTCTTGTAGGCAGAAAATACCTGTGTTTTATCAGAATATCTGTTATAGTACGGATTATGAAGAATTTTTTCAACATCACTTACAAATGTCGGGCGCCAGATTTTAGGCGTATCGTGTCCCTCATATCTTCTCACTACATTTTCATCCTTAAACGCATAGGGATTTTCAATATGCTTTTTTCTGTCATATTCAATCCTGCCGATAAGTTCATCTGACAAGGCATGGTATCTTAAATCAGCCATATATTTCTCCTTTAATCTTTATGCAGCATATTTTATTGATGATAATGCTCAAGGAATTCCCTGAGACTGTCCGCTGCCGCATTAAGCACCTCACAGTCCGGAAGGAAAACAATTCTGAAATGGTCCGGCTCCTCCCAATGGAAGCCGCCGCCGTGTGTAAACAAAATATGTTTTTCCTTCAGGAAATCCAAAACAAATCTTTCGTCATCCTTTAAGTTAAATTTCTTCTTGTCAAGCCTTGGGAACATATAGAATGCTGCACTTGGCTTTACAACACTTACACCATCAATATCCTTAATCGCATTGTAAATACATTCCCTCTGCTCGTATATTCTTCCTCCCGGCACAACAAGCTTCTGCGTTTCCTGACGGCATTTAAGCGCAGCTGGAATGAGCGACTGTGCTGGAACATTTGAGCAAAGTCTCATTGATGACAAAAGCTTTATGCCCTCTATATAACCCTTTGCCTTTGATTTATCACCGCAAAGACACATCCAGCCGACTCGGTAGCCTGCAATCAGATGGGACTTTGAAAGTCCGTTAAAGCTTACCGTCATCAAATCAGGAGCAAGTGAGGCGAGTGCCGTATGTTCCAAATTGTCCATAACAAGTCTGTCATATATTTCATCCGCAAAAAGTATAAGCTCGTTTTCTCTTGCAAGCTGCACAATCTGTTCAAGTATTTCCTGAGGATAAAGAGCGCCTGTCGGATTATTGGGATTGATAACCACAATACCCTTTGTATTGGATGTAATCTTACTTCTCATATCCTCAATGTCCGGGTACCAGTTCTGGCTTTCATCACAAATATAGTGTACTGCCGTTCCTCCTGCAAGTGTAACAGAAGCGGTCCACAGCGGATAATCAGGGGTAGGAACAAGCACCTCATCGCCCGGATTTAAAAGTCCCTGCATAGACAATGTGATAAGCTCGCTGACACCATTTCCGGTATAAATATCTTCCACAGTGACATTCGGAAGCTTCTTTTGTCTGCAGTACTCCAGTATTGCCTCTCTTACATTTTTAAGCCCCTTGGAATCCGAATACCCCTCCGTACTTGTGAGATTCTTCTTCATTTCTTCAATAATCACATCCGGTGCCTTAAACCCAAAGGGAGCCGGATTGCCAATATTAAGCTTAAGTATCTGTATGCCTGCATCGCTCATTCTATTAGCCTCATCCATCACAGGGCCTCTTATGTCATAACATACATGGTCTAATTTTGTTGACTTGTCAAACTGTTTCACACTCTTATCCTCCGTATTATTTATCCCAGACAATTTCTGAGAATTGCTGCTATATCATTCTTATCAAGTGCCACAAACGCTGTACTTAAATCATTATATTTTACTGTGTCCTCTGCCATAAGTTCAAGCTTGGAGTCATCAATTCCAAGTTCCCTCAGCGTCATTGGAATCCCACAGTCCTTAAAGAACTGCTCTGTTGCATTAATTGCCTTATTAGCAGCAGCGTACCTGTCCTCATCCCGTATGTCCCAGACATTTAAAGCATATTCCGCAAACTGCCCTACATTATCATCATTTAAAACATACCTCATCCACCTTGGAGTTACAATTGCAAGTCCTACTCCATGAGTTATATCATAGTATGCGCTCAGCTCATGCTCTATTGCGTGACACGTCCATGCACCA
>CAYOHM010000099.1:0-5887 GCA_964403785.1 uncultured Alistipes sp. | reverse complement strand
AAAGCATAGACTTTTTGTTATATTTATGCTAGATTTCTGTTTATAAGAGATATTTAACAGCTGATTGTGAAACTAAGGCGGGTGCAGGCATATAGGTGCGATTATGCAGTAATTGTTCGCCGCCGGCACTTAGGCAGCGTGTTTTGCTGCCTTATGTACCGCTGCGTGCGAACTCTTAGTGCAAACGTGCCGCATAATCGCACCTATATGCCTGCACCCGCCGTAATTTCGCAATCTCCTATTGTTCCATAAGTTCAAGCATTTCCAGTGACTTCAGCTTCTTATCCATCGTAAGAAGCGCAAGCCTGCCCATAATCATACGCAGTTCAACAAGCACCTCCTGTGTCACCGTAAATGTAAATAGCTTTGCAATTGGCGTTGTTATTATATATTGCAGTGCATATAGCGTGGACTGGCTGATTTCTATTGCATCCGTCGCATTATGTACACATTCACCGCAATAAACCGCACCCTTGGACGCACTAAAGTATTTCAGTCCGTCTTCTTTTTTACATTCCTCACATTCAAAGCACTGCGGATAAGTTCCGTGAAGCACCATCATCTTCAGTTCAAATATATATCGCACCAGCTTATTTGGAATTGCCTCCTTCTTGAGCGCCCTAAAGGCCGCATATAAAAGATTCAGTTCTCTGGAGGCATCAATATTCTCATAGGAATAATAATCCGCCAGCTCCATAAAATAAATTCCATAATACACGCAGTCAATATCCGTTGAAATTTCCTGAAAATAATTATCAATGTCTGCACTTTGAATATTATACGAGGTCCTTCCCTCATAAAGCTTAAAGGTACCTAAGCAAAAGGGATTAGTGCATCCCATAAGCGGGCTGTTCATTCTTCTTGCTCCCTTGGCAAAGGCACTGATTTTGCCTCTTTCCTTGGTTAACAGGACAACCCTTTTATCATAATCATTAACAGGCATGGACGAAATTACCATACCTGTTGCCATAATCACATCGCCCACGCCCGCTTTTCCTTTCACATTCCGGTTTATAACTCGAATTCCTTTTTCTCATCATACCCAAAATTCTTAATCATCACATCATTGTCGCGCCATTCCTTGCGCACCTTAACCCAGAGCTTTAAATTCACTTTCTGCTCCATTGTTTTTTCTATCTCATAGCGGGCATTGCTGCCGATTTTCTTAAGCATTGCACCCTGTTTGCCGATGATGATTCCCTTATGTGACTCTCTCTCACAGATTATGGTTGCGTCAATATCAACCATTTTCCCGTCAGGACGCTCTTTCATACGTTCAACAGTTACCGCTATGCCGTGCGGAACTTCCTCATCAAGTGCATGAAGCGCCTTTTCCCGTATTAACTCAGCCACAATCTGTCGCATTGGCTGGTCGGTTAAGGTATCCTCATCATAATACATCGGTCCGTACGGAAGATATTTGTAAATGGACTTTATGAGCTCATCCGTATTATTTCCGGTTCTGGCGGATACTGGTACGATTTCAGCAAAATCCATCAAATCCTTGTACGCCGCAATAAATTTTAATACCTCTTCCTTTTTGATCGTATCAATCTTGTTAATGACAAGAATTACAGGCGTTTTTGTCTGTTTTAACTGGTTTACGATATGCTGTTCACCTGCACCTATATATGTTGTCGGCTCCACAAGCCACAAAATCACATCAACCTCAGTTATGGTACGCTGTGCCACATTTACCATATAATCACCCAGCTTATTCTTAGCCTTATGGATTCCCGGCGTATCAACAAAAATAATCTGCCCGTTTTCATCAGTGTAAACGGTTTTTATTTTATTTCGCGTAGTCTGCGGCTTATTGGAGGTAATAGCTACCTTCTGCCCGATAAGCCTGTTCATCAATGTGCTTTTTCCCACATTCGGCCTTCCGATGATTGTTACAAAGCCTGTTTTAAAATTTTTATTCTGTATATTTTCCATAGATTAGAATAAATTCTCCGTTTCATCAAACATATCCTTGTTATCCGCAATATTCTGTGCGTTGCCTATCACTCCAAAATATCCGTCCTCCAATACTGCCTTGAGAGGTGCCCAGAGATTTCTGATATCATTGGCAGAGGCATTTATTACCTCCATTCTGTCCTTCTGAATATCCTCATATGTCACATCGCTAAGATATGCAGAAAATGAACGATTACCCTTAGCCTGCGGATTCATCGGCATATCCATATCCCCGATTGTTCCGATAACATACTTAGTCATATCCCTGTCACTTACTGAAAAGTTTCTTATATACTCCACTGAATTCTCGTATACTTCGTTTGTTTCCTTAAGATTAGGGTCCCTGTACGAAACAAGATAGCTGTCCCCGTTCTTATAGAAGCCACTCATACAGCCGTAGGCACCGCCCTTAACCCTGATGTTAACCCACAGATAATCATAGCCGAAGATAACCTTAAGAATCTTGAAGGCACCCGTGTACTCATAGCCTGCCTTAAGATAATTGCCGCATCTGGCAACATAGTTCACCTGTGAGGAGGTCATATAACCGATTTTTCTCCTGTTAGGCGTATATTCACGCTCACAGGTTTCCAGATTCTCATTATATAGCTTAGAAACAAATTTTGAGAATTTATCCTCAAATATCTCATAACCTGCCTCATCCATTGTGACGTTTACCAAAAGGTTATTTCTGTCAAATATTAATTTTGTGAGTTCTTCAAGCGAAGCTCTGATTTCTTCCCTGCGCTCATCAAAATGATTTACCAAATCATCCACAAACCTGTAATACTCGATTCCCGTTGTAAGGTTACTGTAATATACCGAAGGTGAGAACTGTCCCATAACCTCGCTTATTGCTGCCACATGACCTGCTCCGGTAATTCTCGACTGAAGACGTGACTTCACCTCATCAAGAATTTCCTTGATACGCTTATAATCATTGAATTTGGATTTATAAATTATCTCGAGCATCATATCAAGTACGAAATCAATTTTATCATAAAGTGCCTTTGACTTCACCTCATATCTGACCTGATACTCCGAAAGCACCTTATCATTGGTATAAATATTAGAGCCCGTAACAATTCCGCCGCTGTTTATGTTTATTTCATTAAAGAGGTCGGCATATTTGTAATTTTCAGTATCAATAACCCCAAGAATACTCCTGAGCAGCCCGACATACTTCATCAGACGCTCCGGAACCTTATTACAGTTAAAACTCATATTGATGTATGCAATCTGGTTTGTAAAAAGATTGCTGAAAATCACATCAACGCCGGATGCTTTCCTCTTGTCAATATATAGCGGCTGTGATTCTTTTCCTATATCCTCACGCTTTAGCATAGGGATTGTCTCAAGCTCTGCCTGCGTAGAAGGTTCATCCTGATACTGCTTCAAATGCTTCGTGTTATCCACGATAAGCTTCCTCTCATCAGCCGTAAGCGTTTCCTTGTATAATGCAAGCTTTTCTCTCAGCCTATCATCATCCTTTGCGGTAAGGTCAATCTCCGGAATAAGAGTGATTGTCGCAGCATGCGTATTGTCAATCAGATATTTTTTGATTATGTTTTCAAAATAACCCGTGCTTACATTATCCCTGAGAAACTTAAAGTTATCATTACATTCAATATGCATAAACGGCTTCATATCGTCATAAAGCCATGAATCAAGTGCCTGAAGCCCGTACATAAGCCCCTTCGGATATGAACCGAAATCTGCCTCGCGGTACTTGAATTCATAATAGTTAATTCCGGCAAGAAATGCTTTTTCATCAATACCGTTAGCAGCTATATCCGTCAGTGTATTTCTGATAATATCCACGAACTCCTGCTTTCTGTTCTCATTTGCACCCTTTGCCACAATTGAGTAAAATGGCTGGTATACCGAATTTTCGTATGAGCCGTAAACCTCCATTCCCATACCCGCATCAATAAGTGCCTGCTTGAGCACAGCACCCGGTGCCGAAATAAGCGCATAATCAATCACCTGCATAGCAAGATAGAGCCTATCATCAAGCACATTGCCTATCACCAGATTATACGAAAGATACGCATTATCCTCAACGCCCTCTTCCTGTGTCACTGCATATTTTTGCGTAACATCCCTGACAGCGTCAAAGCCTTTCTGCTCCTTTATTTCCGAATCAATATACTTTGCCTCATAATTGCACAGATAATCCCTGTCCAGATAGTCAAGATAGCTCTCAACGTCCATATTTCCGTAAAGATAAATGTAGCTGTTTGACGGATGATAGTATTTGCTGTGAAAATCCAGAAATTCCTGATATGAGAGCTCAGGAATCTTCTTAGGGTCTCCGCCCGACTCAAAGCCATATTCATTGTCAGGAAAAAGCGTTCTGAAGATAAGGCTTGAAAGATAATCATCAGGGTCCGAAAAAGCTCCCTTCATTTCATTGTATACAACGCCATTGATTTTAAGCTCTCCCTCCTCATTCTCCAGCTCGTAATGCCAGCCCTCCTGGCAGAATATTTCCTTACGGCTGTATATGTTAGGATTGAAAACAGCATCCATATATACATCTACTATATTCTTAAAATCAACGTCATTACAGCTTGCAACCGGATAAACGGTCTTATCAGGGTACGTCATTGCATTTAAAAATGTATTGAGTGAACCCTTGCAAAGCTCTACAAACGGGTCCTTCGCAGGATATTTCTTTGAGCCGCAAAGCACAGAATGTTCCAGAATGTGAGGTAGACCGCAGTCATTACTCGGCGGCGTCTTAAAACCTATATTAAAAACCTTATTATCATCATCATTTGAAAGAATAACAATCCTCGCCCCGCTTTTAATATGCTTTAAAATCAGCCCATTTGAATTAAGGTCCTCAATTCTTCTTTCTTCAAGTAACTCGTAATTTGGATTATTCACCGACATAATACTTCTCCTAAAATTAAATTTGGCATATACATAAAAATGCATAACACATCCATGGTAAAGTATCAATACTCACCCAAAATGTATTATGCACCAAAATGGAAATATTATCAAGTTCTTGAGTTGGCTCGAGTTTCCGTATTTTTTTGCTTTAAGGTGCTATGAAGCGTAGCTTCATAAGCAATTTGCACGATAATTGCGCAAAGTAAGCTAGCTTACTTATCGCAATTCTTGTGCAAAATTATCATATCACCTTGTGATATGTACCTTAAAGCAAAAAAATACGGAAACTCAAGTATCAATTCAAGTCACTCCTAATCAAAACTCTTGATTATTCTTGAAAGCGGTTTATATATCAAAAAGCACAAAGCTGCATCACAAAGTCCCTTAAAAAATGTGAACGGTACATTAAATATCAAAAGGCATTTTACCAATGTATCCGCTGCCGGCAGGATTGCCTGATACATGCCGATAATCACATTCATAGGCAGACCGTAGCATACCACATATGCAGGATACACAACATAATAATTAAGCGGGAGTGAGAAAAGTGCCATGGCAAGACAGCCTGCCAGACTTGCAATTACTGCTCCTTTTCTTGTCTTTTTAAACTTGTAAATGTAACCTGATACCAGACAAAATACTGCTCCGCATGCAAAATTAAATAATTCACCGACATAGGCACTCGAAGTACCTTTTATCAAAATATTCAGCAAATTCTTAACCAGCTCGATAATCACGCCGTACCAAGGGCCGAGCGCATACGCACCAAGCAAAGCAGGAAGGTCGGAAAAGTCCATCTTTACGAAGCTCGGAATCAGCATTGGAAGCGGAAATTCCACAAACATAAGTACAAATGCAACTGCACTGAGCATTGCGCTTACCACTAGCGCTAGGGTTCTCTGACGATTTTTCATAACAATTTTCTCCTTTTGTGTCTTTTTAATGATAGGTAACTGCAAAAATGAGGCGGCGGCAGGCATATAGGTGCGATTATTCGGCACGTTTGCACTAAGAGTTCGCACGCAGC
>CAYOHM010000098.1:0-6033 GCA_964403785.1 uncultured Alistipes sp. | reverse complement strand
AGTCTGTCCAAAGCTTCCTTAAGCACGCTCCTGCTGGTAGCAATATTTATCCTCTCAAAGCCCTCTCCAGATTTGCCGAATATAGCTCCGCTGTCAAGCCACAGCTTTGCTTCATTTACTATCATATTCTCGAGCTCTTTTTCAGGCAGCCCAAGCTTTCTGAAATCAAGCCAAACCAGATATGTTCCCTCCGGCTCAATCAGTTTTATATCAGGAAGCTCATTTTTCAGATATTCTCTCAAAAACTCCAGATTTCCCTGTAAATACTTTTTAAGAGCCTCATACCATTCTTCACCGTACTTATACGCTGCTTCGCACGCGATAATTCCCATGGTATTTAACTGGCTGTAGCCTGCCGCTGCTATCTGCTTTTTGAAGGAAATACGAAGCTGCGGATTCGGTATTATAATATTTGATATCTGAAGTCCTGCAAGATTAAAGGTCTTTCCCGGTGATGTGCAGGTGATGCATATCTGTTCAAGACTCCTGTCAACTGCAAGCGTCGGTGTATGCACATAGCCATCATATACAAAATCCTGATGTATTTCGTCACTGACAACAATGACATCGTTTCTTAAGCATATGTCTGCAAGCTTTTCAAGCTCAGATTTTGTCCAGACTCTTCCCACCGGATTATGGGGACTGCACAATATAAAGAGTTTTATATGATGCTTGAGGATTTTCTCTTCCAAATCATCAAAATCAATCTCATATTTTCCTCCATAATTCAACACCAGGTCATTGCTTACAACAACACGGTTGTTATCCGTTATAACCTCCGTGAACGGGTAGTATACGGGCTGCTGTATAAGAACGGCATCTCCTTCATTGGTGTATGCTTTAACAGCCATTGCAAGAGCAAACACAACTCCCGGTGTCTTTACGAGCCAGTTTTCCCTAATTTCAAGGTTGTGGTGCTTTTTGAGCCAGCCGGACACCGCATTAAAGTACTCCTCACCCGTTTCCGTATAACCAAATATGCCGTGTTCAGCACGTTTATGTATCTCATCCAATATGCGGCTTGAGGTCCTGAAATCCATATCTGCTACCCACAGCGGCAGAACATCCGCAGGGCGGCCTCTTTTTACAGCAAAATCATACTTAAGACAATCGGTATTTTTTCTTTCAACTATTTCATCAAAGTTTATATTTTTCTCCTGCATAACCTCACATCCAATTCCGTAAATATTATTTAAATGATTCAAATGCCTGCTTTAAATCTGCAATCAGGTCTGCCTTATCTTCTATTCCCGCTGATAATCTGAGTACCGAATCAGTGATTCCGTTAGCAATCCTTACCTCCTGAGGAACATCAGCATGCGTCTGTGTCATCGGATATGTAAGAAGTGTTTCGGTACCGCCGAGACTCTCCGCAAAAGGAATGAGCTTCGTATTCTTTAAAATATGATGTGCGAGCTCTTTATTTTCGACCTCAAAGGTTATCATCGAACCAAAGCCCCTTGCCTGCCTCTTACAGATTTCATAGCCGGCGCTGCCCTCAATTCCCGGATAGTAAACCTTTTTTACCTTCGGCTCAGAAAGCAGGTATTCCACTATCGCCTGAGCATTTTCCTGTGCCTTTTCCATACGAAGCGGCAAGGTCTTTATTCCTCGAAGAATGAGCCAGCTGTCAAACGGTGCAAGTCCGGAGCCCACGGTCTTTATGATAAAACGCATCTTATCAGATATCTCCTGTGAATTAGTAACAACAAAGCCTGCGAGAGTATCATTATGTCCGCCTAAAAATTTTGTTCCGCTGTGTATGACAACATCCGCACCAAGCTCCAGAGGATTTTGAAAATACGGTGACAAAAACGTATTGTCAACAATAAGAATAAGCTTATGTCTTTTTGCAATTTCAGCCATTTTTTTGATATCTACAACATTCATCATCGGATTTGTAGGTGTTTCAATGAATATTGCCTTTGTGTTCTCGTTGACATAGCTCTCAACATCCTCCCTGCTGCAGTTGATATGGGAGAAGGTAAGACCGTTCTTTTCACTGATATTGTTAAAAAGTCTTATACTGCCGCCATACAGGTCCGCATCCGTAATAAGGTGGTCACCCGGCTTGAATATTTCCATAAATGCTGTGATTGCAGCCATTCCGCTTGAAAATGCCAATGCGTCAATTCCCTTTTCAAGTGATGCGACAACCTTTTCAAGCTGCTGTCTTGTCGGATTTTGAAGTCTTGAATAGTCAAAGCCTGTGCTTTGTCCCACCTGAGGATGTTCAAATGTAGCCGTCTGATATATAGGGAAACTGATTGCCCCCGTAGGCTCTCCCTCAAGTTTTTCCTTGTTGCCGTAAATACATTTTGTAGCAAATTGATATTCCATTGTACACCGCCTCTATGTTTTTATTTTTTATTATAAATAAAAATTACAAATCCCGCTAATATGCGTTTATTATGCTCATATATAATTAAAACTTATAGCACCTAAAAAAGGATGCAAAGAATACCCTATCCCCTGCATCCTGCATTTATAAACGCGACATATGTATCAAATGGAACCTGACTCTTTTCATAGGTCTGCTAATTGCGTAAATCCATTGAAACATAGTCCTTATGCACGCCTACGAATTTGTATGCCGGACGAATAATCCTGCCGTTATTGCATATTTCCTCGAGTCTGTGTGCACTCCAGCCCGCCATTCTCGAGATTGCAAATATAGGTGTAAAAAGCTCCGTCGGGATTCCAAGCATCGTATATACAAATCCACTGTAAAAGTCAACATTTGCACAAACAGGCCTGAATAATCTTCTCTTTTGGGCGATAAGCTCTGCTGCGAGCTTTTCAACATTGTCATAGAGATTAAATTCATCCAGTTTGCCCTTTTCCGTAGCGAGCTTCTGTGCATATTCCTTAAGAATTACCTGTCTTGGGTCGGACTCGGTATATACCGCATGTCCCATACCATATATCAGTCCCGAACCGTCAAATGCCTCTTTATTGAGAATCTTAAGAAGATATTCCCTTAACGCGTCGAGGTCATTCCAGTCAGGGCAATTTGCCTTGATGTCATCAAACATCTGCTGTACCTTAAGATTAGCGCCGCCATGCCTTGGTCCCTTAAGGGAGGCAATTGAGGCTGCTATTGCCGAATAGGTATCCGTTCCTGAAGATGTGACAACGTGATTCGTGAAGGTTGAATTATTTCCGCCGCCGTGTTCTGCATGGATTACAAGCGCAATGTCAAGAACCTTCGCCTCAAGCTGGGTGTATGTTCCGTCGGGATGAATCATCCTAAGAAGATTCTCTGCGATTGAAAGTCCCTTATCAGGAGTACGGATAACAAGGCTCTCGTCAAACTCAAAATGACGATAAGCGTAGTAAGCATAAACAGAAATAAGCGGTACCTTGCAAATAAGCTGCAGGGACTGTCTGAGTACATTTGAAATTGATGTATCATCCGGGTTATCATCATACGAATAAAGCGTAAGCACACTCTTTTGAAGTGCATTCATAATATTCCCGCTTGGAGCCTTCATAATAACATCACGCAGAAATGCACCTGAAATCTCTTCAAGGCTGGCAAGAATATCAACGAAGCTTTTAAGCTGCTTCTCCGTCGGCAATTCTCCGAACAGAAGAAGATATGTCGCCTCTTCAAAAGCAAACTTTCTGCCTTCATTGCCTTTTATCATTTCAAGAACATTGTAGCCCTGATAGTAAAGGCGTCCCGGTGCCGGTACCTTTGTGCCGTCAACAATCTTGATTCCCGTAACATCGGAAATCTCTGTAAGACCCGTAAGGACACCATTGCCGTTTGAGTCACGAAGACCCCTCTTAACATCATACTCTGTATAAAGATCAAGGTTAATCTGACCCGAAACCATACAAAACTTCACAAGATCATCAAACTGACTATCGAGTTCCGGACTTAGCTCCATCATCGATTTACTGTCAATTCCCATACTAAAATCCTCCTAATTCATAAACTCCTACATAAATGAACCCTTTAGGGGAAATCCATATAATCACTAGTTTACAATGAAACTACAATAAAAGCAATATTATTTTGAACGAATAACAATACCATTTACTTCGACATTTTCATTTATCTCTATGAGAAGGTATCTCTTACCGTCTATTTCCCTGGTTTCGACAAGGTCGGTCCTGCCCGGATTAACCTTTACCACAACGTCCGGTGTCTTAACCTCAAAGCTTCTTGAATTAACCACATTGGCAGCGGCAAACACCGCCTTTTCATCTGCCTCGGCTTCAAAATGTGTGTCAAATTCCTCCAGTGCCTCGTCACTTACCCCCGATACCTCCAAAAGCCTTTTAACATCATTCTTTTCAAAGGTTACAGGTACAGGAGATTCCTTATTTTCTTCGATAATATCATGCAGATTTTCATGTATTGTCTTTACGGCTTCAAAATCGCAGCCGTCACCCAGAGTTTCCTCAATTATTGAGCTAAAGGCACTTTTCTGTGACTTTGACGTAAGAGGCTGCATACAGCCGAACATCTCATCAATAAACTCCTGCTGCAGGGTTTCCGGATTTTTTGAAAAATATAAAAGTCCGTGCACATCCGATGCGCGGTCATTAAAAGCCGGAAACAGGAAGCCATGTGCAGGCGCATCCACAACCCAGTCCCTCACACGCTCCTCAATAGAGTTGTGCTCCTCATTATAACAAAGGGCGCTCTTGGCAAGCTTAACAGGGCAAATGCTGCACAGCACATGCTCATAAACCGTATCGGACGCATCCTCCATTAAAAGATTGTCCTTAGCCTTGCCGGGAACATCATACGCCGCATGAATAAGCACTATGTAATAATTTTCACCATAATTATAATAATCTATTACCTTCTTGTAGAATTCTTCAATAATCGCGTCATCCTGAAGCTTGCTGTCGCGAAGTGCGAGAAGGAAAGCCTGTGGTCCGTCCTCCTTCTCCGCCTCCAGCGGAAATTCCATATTAAGAAGATTCTTTCCCAGAGTGCCCGAAAGAGTTCCCTTAAGGATTGTAAAATACTTAAACATCTCCTCCTGCGGCAAAGCCAGAAAAGCCTGTTTAAACTGCGTCTTTATCTGTTTTTCATGATCCACATAGCAGCCGCATATACGCGAAATCGCACATCTGTCCGGATCAAACTGTTTTTTTATTTCTGCTATCTCTTTTTTATTCATTTATCTGACCTCATCTTTTCTGCAAATAACCATAGTATGAACTGAACATTAGTCACAAAATACCGCTTAAACAGACGCTTCGGGTCCTGCATAAGTCTGTACAGCCATTCAAGGCTGCATTTCTGCATCCATGCAGGCGCTCTTTTGATTCTGCCTGCTTCAAAATCAAATGCTGCTCCGACTCCTATCATAATGGCATTAATCCTATCCTTATGTGCAGCCATCCAAATCTCCTGTTTGGGTGCTCCCAGACCAACCCACACAAAATCAGGCTTAGCCTCGTTAATCATATTGATTATGTCTTCATCCTCCTGTTCGGTAATATCCCTGAATGGAGGGCTGAACATCCCCACAACCTGTGCAGAAGGATATTTTTCTTTAAGCTTTTCGCTTAAAATCTCCAGCGTTTCCTCGGTTGCCCCATAAAAATAATGCCTGAAGGCATTGCCTCCTTCACCTCTTAAAAGGTGCTGCATAAGGTCAGGGCCCGTAACCCTCTGCGCAGCCGCATAACCTCTCTGCCGGCTGACAGCGCTCAAAGGTCCTCCGTCCGGCAAAGCCATCACTGCATTATTCTGAATATTCCTGTATGCTTCATCCTTATATGACATAACAGTTGTATGCACATTTGAAACACAAATGTAGCTGCCGCGCCACTTGTCCACATTGTCACTTATGAGCCTGACACAGCTTTCCATATCAGTAACTGCAATATTAACACCCATAATCTCGCAGGTTTCAAAAGGCCTGATGTCCGTATCCTGATGGTTCATGGTCACTCCTTAAACATCCCGATAAAATATGTTCTATATTATAACCTATTGAAAATAAATCAGCAATATAGTAAAATACATAAATTGCTGAGTTTTCTTATTTTTTATTTTAAGGT
>CAYOHM010000097.1:0-6094 GCA_964403785.1 uncultured Alistipes sp. | reverse complement strand
TAGTGCTATAATATATTCTAGCTAGAGATGTGTTAGCAGACACAAACGAAAGGATAAATGAGATGAGTTACGAGAGAAAAATGCGAAGGATTACTGGCATATTAATGGGAGTGCTGGCTGTACTGATAAGTTTTTCAGTAAGTATGACAGAAATATATGCCGCAGAAGACGTCTGTGACGTAACGGTAACCGTAAAATACGGTCAGACAGAAGCACGTTCAATGCTGGAAATGGTTAATTCCTTCAGGGCGGGCAGTGATGCGTGGTATTGGAATAAAGATAACACAACCAAGACAGTCTGCAGTGGTTTGAGTGCTTTGACCTATGATTACGAGCTTGAAAAAATAGCAATGCAGAGAGCAGCAGAAATTGCACTTAGTTTTAGCCATACCAGAACGGACGGAACAAGCTGTTTTTATGCATATAAAGAAAATGAATTTGTATATATAGCAGCCGGAGAGAATATAGCAGCCGGATATACAAGTGCTTCATCCGTATATAATGGCTGGAGAGAGGATAATGACCAGTATTCCGGTCAGGGTCACAGAAGAAATATGCTCAGTTCCTCCTATAATGTCATAGGAATCGGGCATGTGTATTATAACGGATGTCATTACTGGGTGCAGGAGTTTGCGTATACTAATTCGCCAAATTCTACCCCTACGGCTGCAAATGATTCATATACGGCTGTAAATTTAAGTCTTTCCGCAGCAAAGACATATGATGTGAGCCTGTCAGATACATTGACAGATATTACGATGAAATGTGGTGAAACAAGAGAAGCAGACAGCATCAGCGCAAGTTTTTATGTGACAGAATCATTTCCGACAAATGCAAGAAAGGCAGTTGTAAGTCCTATGCTAAGCTCGGATAATGCAGCAGTTGAAATAAGCGGAAATCAAATAAAAGCGCTTACAGCCGGAGAATTTGCCATAAATGCAAGCTATCTGGGACAGACCGTGGAATTTAAGGTGAACGTATCACACGAATATGACTCAGGCAAAATAGTCAGCGAGGCTACATATACGCAGACGGGCATTATGGAATTTACATGCAAGGGCTGTTCGGCAACAAAGCAGGTGGAATTACCGGTTTTGGTAGAAAACGGCTGGAGAATAATTGACGGCAAAGAATATTGGTATGAGAATGGTGTGCTTCAGGGCTACAAGGAAGATGACCCATCATACCGCGGCAAGGAAATTTATGATTCGTCTTCGGACGCATGGTACTGGCTGGATAATGTAGCATATGGTGCAAAAGCAGTCAGCAAGGACGTATATCAGGAATCGGAGGCAGGAATCTGGGGCTATGTACTCAATGCGGACGGAACCAGAAGCGGTAAATGGGTACGCTATGATGAAAACGGTCATATGATAAAGGGCTGGAGCACTGATGCCTCAGGCAGCACGTATTATTTTGACGAAGTATACGGAACCATGGCAAAGGGTTATTGCACAATCGATGGTGTGGAATACTTTTTTAATGCGACGGACGGTAGATTAGAACGGGTTGTTACAGAGGATATCGCAGGTTACAACGGCTGGAAAGAAGTTGAAGGCAAAGCAATATGGTATGAGGACGGAATCAGGCAGGGTTACAGCATAAACAGCTCATACCGCGGCAAAGAAATATATGATGCACAGTCGGATGCATGGTACTGGCTGGATAATATTCAGGATGGAGCAAAAGCAGTCAGCAAGGACGTATATCAGGAATCAGGAGCAGGAATCTGGGGTGATGTACTCAATGCGGACGGCACCAGAATCGGAAAATGGGTACGTTATGATGAAAACGGCCATATGATTAAGGGCTGGGTGGAGAGTGACGGCTGCAGATTCTATTTTGACCCCGTATACGGAACTATGGCAAAGGGAAGTGTTACAATAGAAGGCTTGGAATATTACTTTGATATACAAACCGGAATATTAAATTAAAATAAATCAAAAAACTCTTAATAGCAAATATTAGGAGTTTTTTTGATTTAGTGGAATATTCCGCATTTTACAACTTCTCGTATTTATGTTATAATATGAAGGCTAATATTTAGGTGTTTGTTTGTTATTGAAGGGAGAATCCCATGGATTTGTTTAAGAAAGAAAATTTTAAACTTACCGGGCAGCTCAAGTCATATCTCACATGGCCGATTTATATCGGTGTGCTGTTTTTGGCTATGACGGTGCCGATGTTTATAATTGACAATAATGCAGGCGTGCTGATGTCTGCCTTTGACGTTATTTATCTGGTAATAGCACTTTTGCTGTATGGTTACAGGCATAATAATATTATGAGGGCAATGATTGAATTTGCGGCGAATTATTCGCAGGTTCAAAAGGTTCTTTTGAAGGAATTGTCAGTTCCCTACGGACTTATAGATGATAACGGAAGGATAATCTGGATTAATTACAAATTAAAAGACATTCTCGGCAAGGAGAAGGAACAGAAAAAGTCAATTATGGCTATCTTTGAATCCATCCGCAAGGAGAATCTTCCTTCAGAGAATGAAATCAAAGAAATATACCTTGCCTTTAATGGGAGAGATTACCGTATAGAACTCAAGAGGGTGATGCTTTCCGATATTTCGGGCGGACTTGAGCTTCTCGATGAAGATGCAAGCAGCGGAATCATAGCTATGTATATGTTTGACAATACAGAGCTTAATGAGGCAATGCATACTCTTACACAGCAGCAGATGGTTGCATCATATATTTATATAGATAATTATGATGAGATAGTCGGGGATTCGGTTGAGGGAAGCTTATCTGCGATACCTGCAATGGTGGACAGCGCAATCAACAAGTATATCAGTTCAAGGGGCGGAGTTATCAGGAAACTTGAAAAGGACAAGTACATCGCAACGTTCACCTACAAAGCCCTTGATTCAATGAAGAGTGACAAGTTCAGTATTCTGGCAGAGGTTAAAAAGATACAGGCTTCGGAAGAACAGGCATTTACTATCAGCATAGGTATTGGAACGAAGTCCGGTGAGGACTACAACAAGAATATGGAGCTTGCAAAATCCGCTATGGACCTCGCACTTGGACGAGGCGGTGACCAGGTCGTTGTAAAGGATAATGACAAGGTAATCTATTTTGGCGGCAAGAGCCAGCAGATGGAGAAGAACACCCGTGTTAAGGCAAGAGTTAAGGCACATGCGCTCAGAGAAATACTTGTCAATAAAGAAAAGGTGTTTATTATGGGTCACAAGCTCGGCGATATGGATTCACTCGGAGCGTCGGTGGGTATATTCAGAGTTGCAACGCAGCTTGGCAAGAAGGCATATATCGTAATTAATGATGTAACAACCTCGGTTAAACCGGTGATGGACAGACTCCTTACAATTCCTGAATATGAAAATGCGTTTATAAACAGCAGCACAGCCGTGGATATGGTGGACGGCAATTCCGTAGTGGCTGTTGTGGATGTCAACAGGCCGAGTTATACCGAATGTGAGAATCTTCTTGAAATGTGCAGGACAATAGTTGTTATTGACCATCACAGACAGTCGGATGAAACCATTGAAGGAGCTATTTTATCATATGTTGAACCAAATGCATCCTCAGCAAGTGAAATGGTTGCAGAGCTCTTGCAGTATGTTGACAATGGCGTTAAGCTTAAGGTTGCGGAGGCGGAGGCAATGTACGCAGGAGTGGTTATCGATACTAATAAATTCAATAATAAGGCAGGCGTTCGTACCTTTGAGGCATCAGCATATCTCAGACGAAGCGGCGCGGATATTGTCAGAGTAAGAAAGATTCTCAGAAGTGATATGGAGGAATACAAGGCGAAGGCTGAAACCATAAGTAATATGCAGGTATACAGAGGGTGTTATGCGTTTGCCATCTCACCGTCGGAAGGTCTTGTAAGCCCGACGGTTGTTGCGGCACAGGCAGCAAATGAAATGCTTGATATAAAAGGAATTAAGGCATCCTTTGTGTTTACGGATTTTTCGGGGAAGATATATATAAGTGCCCGTTCTATTGATGAGGTTAATGTCCAGATAATTATGGAAAAGCTTGGCGGCGGCGGTCATATGAGCATATCGGGCGCCCAGCTTAAGGATGTTACTCTGGATGAGGCAGTTGAACTGGTTAAAAAGACCTTGGATGAAATGATAGAAGGAGGAGATTTGTAATATGGACGTTATTTTATTGGAGGATGTAAAGTCCCTCGGCAAAAAGGGTGAGATAGTAAAGATTAATGACGGATATGCGAGAAATTTTATTTTGCCTAAAAAGCTTGGCATGGAGGCAACCGGTAAAAATCTCAATGACTTAAAGCTCCAGAAGGCAAATGAGGAGAAGCTTGCGAAGGAGCAGCTTGACGCAGCCAAGGCACTGGCAGAACAAATGGAAGAAATGACTGTCAGGATGAAGATTAAGACAGGAGAGGGCGGAAGAACGTTTGGCTCAATCTCAAGCAAAGAGATTGCAGAGGAAGCAAAGAAACAGCTTAATTTAGACATAGATAAGAAGAAAATTGTTCTTGATGACGCTATCAGAACGCCCGGAACTCATATTGTTACCGTAAAGCTTCATAAGGATGTGCATGCAAAGCTCAAGGTAGCGGTATCTGAAATGTAAATGCTTAACGACTAAGGAACAAATTATGGATGAAGAGATAATTAAATCTGCGCCGAACAGTATCGCTGCGGAGAAAGCGGTTATCGGCTCGATGCTTATGGATGCGTCTGCCGTAAATGAGGCCGCCGAAATCCTGAGTGCGGACGATTTTTATAATAAACAGTACGGACTTATGTTTGAGGCAATGGTTGAGCTGTTTAATAACGGCAGGGCGGTGGATGTTGTTACGGTTCAGGAAAGGCTTAAAGAAAAAGGCGTTCCTGACTCAGTTGCAAGCCTTGATGTGCTTAAGGATTTGCTGGAGGCAGTACCGACAACCGTTAATATAGGCCAGTATGCCAAAATCGTCAGTGATAAGGCTGTGCTGAGGCGAATCATAGAAGTAAATAATGACATCAACAAACAATGCTACCTCGGACAGGACAGCGTGGAAGACATATTGTCGGACACTGAGAAGAAGGTTTTCAGCCTTGTTCAAAGAGGCGGGAACAGTGAATTTGTCCCGATTAAGAATGTTGCGCTTGATGCGCTTCGTGCAATTTCAAAGGCATATCAGAATAAAGGTAATATTACAGGTATTCCCACAGGCTTTATAGATTTGGATTTTAAATTATCCGGACTTCAGCCGTCAGACCTTATTTTGATTGCAGCGCGTCCTTCCATGGGTAAGACTGCCTTTGTATTGAATATTGCACAGCATGTGGCAGTAACAAATCATACAACAGCGGCAATATTCAGTTTGGAAATGAGCAAGGTTCAGCTTGTGAACCGTCTGCTTTCGCTAGAATCAGGAGTTGAGGCACAAAATATCAGAAATGGTGAGATTTCTGACGGTGAGTGGGCAAAGCTGGTTGAGGCAGCAGAGAAAATCGGACGCTCGAATCTCATCATTGATGACACCCCGGGCATAAGCATCGGGGAGCTGCGCTCAAAGTGCCGTAAATACAAGCTTGAACACAACCTTGGATTGATAATCATTGACTATTTGCAGTTGATGACCGGAAACGGCAAAACAGATTCAAGACAGCAGGAAATATCGGATATTTCACGTTCCCTTAAGGCGCTCGCAAGGGAGCTCAATGTTCCCGTAGTCGCACTTTCACAGCTAAGCAGAGCAGTAGAAAAGCGTGATGATAAAAGACCTATAATGTCGGACCTTCGTGAATCCGGTGCAATTGAGCAGGACGCGGATGTTGTTATGTTCATTTACCGCGAGGATTATTACAATCATGACCTTGAACCTGAGAAAAGGGATATTTCGGAGATTATCATAGGTAAGCAGAGAAATGGTCCGATTGGTACGGTAAGGCTGGCTTGGATTCCTAAATATACCAAGTTTGGCAATCTGGAACACAGAAGACCCGAGAGGGATATAGATTAATAACAGAGATTAGAACACTCGTTTATTAGAAATAATAAACGGGTGTTTTTTTATTGTGGGAGGGGTAAAAAAATGTGGAATCAGGGTAATTTCTTATTTTTAATGGAATAAATCCGTAAAAATTGTTACTTTT
>CAYOHM010000096.1:0-6154 GCA_964403785.1 uncultured Alistipes sp. | reverse complement strand
ATTATTGGACTATTGGCGAAGTGTATGAGCGACTGATAGAAGATGTTTCGGTTGATTCTGAGAAACCTATTCCGACGTGGATTGAGGAAGTATATTCATCATGGATAGATGATGCAATTTCAAATTATAATACAGATTTTTATTATCAGTCAAGAGATTATATTTGTGAGTGCTACAAAGAAGGCAAAATTTGTGCATAAAGAGTAATAGAAAATACTAGGGGTGATGTATATGTCCACAACATTTACAGAAGCAGACTATGAGAATTCCATAATAGAACTATTCGAGAATATGGGCTACAGGCATGTCTATGGTCCGGATGTGGAGCGGGATTATTACAGCCCCTTATATAATGATGTTCTTTTGGAATATATACATAGATTGAATCCATCTCTTCCGGAGGAGGCTATTTCGGACGCATTGTATAAGCTGGTGAATTATGAAAATGGCGACCTTGTGCAGAAGAATGAGACATTTATGGACTATATCCAGCATGGAGTTCCGGTCAGATATACAGTTGGTGGGGAACAGTGTTCTTCATTGGCGTACATTGTTGATTATAAAAATGTGGATAATAATTCCTTTATCGTGGCTAATCAATGGACATTTATTGAAAACAGCAACAAGCGACCAGATGTAATTCTGTTTGTCAATGGTATGCCAGTTGTGCTTATAGAATTAAAATCACCGTCCCGAGAGGAAACCGATGCATCCGAGGGATATGCACAGATAAGAAATTACATTCATGAGATTCCCTCCATGTTCGTCTACAACTGCATAAGCGTAATAAGTGATCAGTTGACATCCAAAGCTGGTACGATTACGTCAGGCGAAGACCGATTTATGGAGTGGAAAACGAAAGATGGCAATTACGAAAATACACAGTATGCACAGTTTGACACATTTTTTGAAGGGATGTTTGAAAGAACAAGGTTGCTGGACATTATCAAGAACTTTATTTGCTTCTCGGATGAAGGATTAAAAAAATACAAGATACTTGCTGGATATCATCAGTATTTTGCGGTAAATAAAGCCGTTCAGATGGCTAAGAAAGCGACAGCGACAGATGGAAAAGGCGGTGTATTCTGGCATACGCAAGGTTCTGGAAAATCGTTATCAATGGTATTCTATGCTCATTTATTGCAGGAGGCATTGGACAGCCCTACAATCGTAGTGATAACAGACAGAAATGATCTGGATGACCAGCTTTTTGGGCAGTTTGCAAAATGCAGTTCATTTTTAAGACAAGTGCCTGTTCATGCAACATGCAGGAAGCTTGGTGCAGCTTCAACTAAGGATGATATAGGCTTGAAGGAGTGGTTAGACGGACGACAGGCGAATGGTATCATTTTTACCACGATGCAAAAATTTGAGGAGTCGGAGGAGCCATTGTCAGAAAGACATAATATCATTGTGATGGCTGATGAGGCACATCGTGGGCAGTATGGATTAAAAGAAAAAGTTAAAATAGTAGAAGATGAGAATGGGCAGAAGGAGGCAAAGATAGTTACAGGTACGGCAAGAATTATTAGAAATTGCCTCCCTAATGCTACTTATGTTGGATTTACCGGCACACCTATTTCTATGAAAGACAGGAGCACAAGAGAAGTCTTTGGGGATTACATTGACATATATGATATGACTCAGGCGGTTGAGGATGGTGCTACACGACCGGTTTATTATGAGAGCAGGGTCATTAAGTTAAAGTTGGATGAGGCGACGCTTAAACTGATTGATGCAGAATATGATTTGATGGCTGCAAATGCAGATCCGGAAGTTGTCGAAAAGAGTAAAAAGCAATTGGGACAGATGGAAGCAATACTTGGAAATGATAAGACGGTAGATTCGCTTGTTTGCGATATCTTAGAACATTATGAAAACAACAGAGAAAATCTACTTACGGGAAAGGCAATGATTGTTGCATATTCACGTTCTATCGCTATGAAAATATACAAGAAAATCCTAGAGCTTCGTCCGACATGGTCTGAGAAAGTCGGGGTTGTTATGACAGACAGCAATAAAGATCCTGAAGAGTGGAGAGAAATTATTGGAAATAAACGCCATAAAGACGAGATGGCAAAAAAATTTAAGGACAATGACAGCCCACTCAAGATAGCAATAGTTGTTGATATGTGGCTCACAGGATTTGATGTTCCGTCACTGGCTACTATGTATGTTTATAAGCCGATGAAAGGATATAATCTTATGCAGGCAATCGCTAGAGTTAACCGTGTATTTAAAGATAAAGAAGGCGGGCTTGTTGTTGATTATGTGGGTATTGCATCAGCTCTTAAAGAGGCGATGAATGACTATACGTCAAGAGATAAGAAGAATTATGGAGATACGGATGTTGTTAAAGTTGCATACCCTAAATTTTTAGAAAAACTTTCTATATGCAGGGATTTCTTCCATGAATATGATTATTTTAAATTTATGACAGGCACAGACTTAGAGCGTTCCAAAGCGATTAGTGGAGGTGTAAATTTTATTGTCGGAGTTAATAAAGAAACGGACAAAACAGAGTTCTTAAAGGAGGCATTGCTTTTAAGACAGGCATTATCACTTTGCTCTTCAGTGGTAGAGGAATCGCTACGTGTTGAAGCAGCTTTCTTTGAATCAGTCAGGGTTCTTGTGATGCGACTTATGAATCAGGGACAGGGAAAGAATATATCTCTTCCAGAGATGAATGCCAGAATAAATGAATTATTAAAGGCAAGTATTAAGAGCGATGGGGTGATTAATCTGTTCTCGGATGTATCGCAGAATTTTTCGCTTTTTGATCCTAAGTTTTTGGAAGAAATATCGAGGATGAAAGAGAAGAATCTTGCGGTAGAATTATTGAGAAAATTAATAGCAGAGCAAGTACAGATATATCGAAGAACCAATGTTGTAAAGTCTGAAAAATTCAGTGAGATAATTCAGCAGGCGATGAACAGATATCTGAATGGAATGCTCACCAATGAGCAGGTAATTGAAGAACTTCTTAATCTGGCAAAGCAGATTGCGGCTGCAAAGGAGGAAGGCGACAAACTGGGGCTTACAGCAGATGAGCTGGCATTTTATGATGCTCTTACAAAACCGCAGGCAATTAAGGATTTTTACGAAAATGAAGAATTGATAGCTATTACGAAGGAGTTAGCAGATACACTGCGTAGGAACAGAACAATAGACTGGCAGAAACGTGATTCTGCACGAGCTAAAATGAGAATGATGATTAAGAAGCTGCTTAAGAAACATAAATACCCACCGGAAGGAATGGATGATGCCGTGCAGACTGTCATGACACAATGTGAACTTTGGACGGACAATAATGATATGAGACAGGAGGAAGATAATATCGTGCTTTTTAGTGATAAATCACTATCATATGATAACGCGGTTCTTGACAAACCTATGAGGGTGGCAGAATCACCGGTAAGATACTTTCCTGGAAATTGAAAAAACTAAGGTATTATTATATAATGTTAGCAAAAACTAACCATGTACCCCAAAATGTTTAGGAGATGTCAAAATGGATTTTTCAAAATTAGAGCAAAATATATATGATGTGATAAAGGAGGAGCAGATAAAATTAGGATATCGGAAGGAAGCAATCAGGCTGTATTATCCGATACAGTCCTTAAACCGTTTTCTGAAGGCGGATTTAACAATTAGTGAAATGAAAACAGCATTGAAAAACTTTTGTGAAACAATCAAGGATAAATTAGGAGAAACAAAGGTTTCCAATGATGGTGAAAGATTTTGTTTGAGCTTTTCTCCGGAGGCGTCCGAATATATTTATCTAAGTACGGAGCAGGGTGGATTTTTATATGATTTTATAAGTACCATTTCCAGGCACAATATCTCAATTGAAGATGTGATTTCACAATTTAAAAAATATTCCAATAAGGTGCATATTGAAAAAATGACAAATAGTGAATTTGACTATTTAATTTATTTTGAAGATGGTATACCGGATGCTTTTAGGTATTGCCTCACGGATGAAGGCGGGCACATAATATATCACCGTTATACCATAGAGGATTATAATGACTTTAACTTTTAAAGCTTAAGGCAGGAAAATAAATAATACTTGAAACATTGTGCTTAAGATGTTAAACTGTATACAATACAGTTATTAAATTTATTCAAATGTATTTTGCACTCGTCGTGCGTATGTTACTCCCGTAAGTATTTAACCTTATCATGAATTCAATCGCTCATTAAGCGGTGTATTGAAACTTATAGGTTTCAATCTCGATTTGGCACTCACAAAGCACAAGTGCTAACAAAAAAACAGAAGGAAGGTAGTATATATGGAAGATAATAAGAAGGAAAGCGATATATTAAAGTTGGGGAATGAACTGGCTCTCAGAAGATATTTTTTTAATAAGACCAAGGCAGATCATTTTTTGAATGAGTCGGATTATATGGTGCTGCATATAATAAAAGAAACAGGAGACGAACAGGACATATATGAGGGCAGGAGTTACCTGAAGGAATTATCCGAAAGGATGCAGCTTACAATCCGTCAGGCTTCCAAATTGGTTGGTAAGCTGAAGGATAGGGGGCTCGTTAAATGGTCGCATGATGGAAATGGTGATGAAGGTACATATGTTACGATTACTGATGAGGGTGATTTGTTATTAGAGCAGCAGCAGAGGCTTTTTAAGGATTATTATGGCAGGGTAATTGACAGATTTGGCAAGGATAATCTGATAGAGCTGTTAAATTTAATGAAGCAGCTTGAAACAGTCTTATATAGTGAACAGGAAAAGATGGAGGTGGCGGATGATGCTGATGGAACAGATGAATGAATATACCTGTAAGGCACAGGAAATCTGCCTGAAAAACGATAAAATTGCACCCCGCTTATATGATGAATACGGAGTAAATCTTGGACTTAGGGACGAAAATGGCAATGGTGTGCTTACCGGACTTACCAATATCTCCAAGATTACATCATCAGCCATTTCAAACGGCAAGAAGGTTCCCGCAGAAGGAAAGCTGTGGTATCGCGGATATCAGGTGCAGGATTTGATTCACTCATTGGGCGAGAAGGAGTTGGGCTTTGAGAAAATAGCATATCTTTTGCTTATGGGCGAAATGCCGGGAGAGAGCGAACTGGCAGAGTTCACAGAGCTTATCGGAGAATGCAGGCAGTTGCCGGCTAATTTTACAAGGGATGTCATAATGAAGGCTCCGACTGAGGACATTATGAATTCCATAACGAGAAGTGTGCTTACACTTGCGTCCTATGATGCAAATGCCAAGGACACAAGCATTTCTAACGTGCTAAGGCAAAGTATGCAGCTTATAAGCCAATTTCCGCTTCTGGCTGTTTATGGATACCATACATACAATCATTATGAAAAACAGGCGAGTATGTATATACATCATCCTGACCCGAAGCTGTCAACTGCCGAAAATCTCCTTATGCTGCTTAGACCGGATATGAAATATACTGACGTTGAAGCAAAGGTTCTGGACACAGCGCTGATTCTTCATATGGAGCATGGAGGGGGCAATAATTCTACATTTACTACGAGGGTGGTTACCTCCTCAGGTTCTGATACATATTCCACCATTGCTGCTGCAATGTCCTCACTGAAGGGACCAAAGCATGGAGGAGCCAATATAAAGGTAATGGAAATGATGAATGATATCAGAAGCCATATAAAGGATTATAATGATAAGGAGGAGGTAGCAGCATATTTGTCAAAAATACTTGACAAAGAAGCCTTCGACGGTAAGGGACTCATCTATGGTATGGGTCACGCAGTATATTCGCTGTCAGACCCGAGAGAAAGGGTATTTAAAGCATATGTGGAAAATCTTGCAAAAGAAAAGGGAAGACAGTTGGATATGCAGCTTTATATGAATATAGAAGAAATTGCTCCTAAGCTGATTGCAGAAAAAAGAAGGATATACAAGGGCGTAAGTCCTAATATAGATTTTTACAGTGGGTTTGTATATGAGATGCTTGGAATTCCGCAGGAGCTCTATACCGCAATTTTTGCAATAGCCAGAATAGTGGGCTGGAGTGCACATAGGATTGAGGAGCTCATTTGCACCAACAAAATTATACGTCCTGCATATATGAGTGTGATGGAGGAACTGTAAAAAACATTAACGAGACTTTTATGGTACATAGGATGTGCGGTAAAGGTCTCTT
>CAYOHM010000095.1:0-6325 GCA_964403785.1 uncultured Alistipes sp. | reverse complement strand
TGGGGCGGAAGTACAATATTTGTTCCTGTTTCTGCACATACTAAGGAGGGTATCGATACTCTTCTTGAAATGATACTTCTTGTTGCGGAAATGAGAGAGTTAAAGGCAAATCCTAACCGAAGGGCAAGAGGACTTGTCATTGAGGCACAGCTTGATAAGGGCAGAGGTCCTGTTGCGACTATTCTTGTTCAGAAGGGTACACTTAGGGTTGGTGATAATGTTGCAGCCGGTTCATGCTATGGCAAGATTCGTGCAATGATAGATGATAAGGGCAACAGGGTTAAGGAAGCAACACCTTCAATGCCTGTTGAAATCCTTGGTCTTAATGATGTGCCTAACGCGGGTGAGATTATCGTAGCTACTGAAACGGATAAGGAGGCAAGAAACTTTGCTGAAACCTTTATCAGGGAAAGCCGTGAAAAGCTTCTGGATGACACAAAGGCTAAATTATCCCTTGATGACCTATTCTCACAGATTCAGGCAGGTAACATTAAGGAGCTTGGAATTATTGTCAAAGCAGACGTTCAGGGCTCTGTGGAGGCAGTTAAGTCAAGTCTTCTCAAATTATCTAACGAGGAAGTTGTTGTTAAAATCATACATGGCGGTGTCGGCAATATCAATGAATCGGATGTAATTCTCGCATCTGCCTCAAATGCTATTATCATAGGCTTTAACGTAAAGCCTGATAATCAGGCAAGAGCGATTGCTGAGAGAGAAAAGGTTGACCTTAGATTGTATAAGGTTATCTATGATGCCATTGAAGATGTTGAAACTGCTATGAAGGGTATGCTTGCTCCTAAATATGAGGAGAAGGTAATCGGACATCTTGTTGTACGTCAGATATTTAAAGCTTCCGGAGTTGGCTCTATTGCCGGTGCGTATGTATCCGATGGAAGAATCACAAGGGAGTCAAAGGTAAGAGTTACAAGACAGGGTGAGCTTATATTTGAAGGCGAGCTTGCATCACTTAAGAGATTTAAGGATGATGTGAAGGAAGTCAAGGAGGGCTTTGAATGTGGTCTTGTATTTGACGGCTTCCAGGGCGCTCAGGAGGATGATATGATTGAAAGCTATATCATGGTAGAAATTCCGAGATAATATTTTGTCTGCAATGGCCAAATGCCATTGCAGACTGCTTTAAGGTGGTTATATGAGAAAAAACAGTATTAAAAACACCAGAATTAATGGTGAAGTTCTAAAAGAATTAAGCAACATAATACGCGGTGAAATCAAGGACCCGAGGATTAATCCAATGACGTCCGTTGTTGCGGTTGAGGTGGCGCCGGATTTAAAATCGTGTAAGGCATATATAAGTGTTCTGGGCGATGAATTATCACAGCAGAATACCATCAAAGGCTTAAGGAGTGCAGAAGGTTTTATCAGGACTAAGCTTGCAAAGAGCGTTAATCTTCGCAATACTCCGGAAATAACATTTATACTTGATCAGTCGATAGAATATGGCGTAAATATGTCACATCTTATTGACGAGGTAACAGCAGGTCTTCATGAGGATGAAAATGATTAAATTAGACGATTATTTAAAAAGTGTAAAAAGCATTGCGGTTACAGGGCATGTCAGACCGGACGGGGACTGTATCGGTTCTTCACTGGGATTTTTAAATTATGCAAAGGATAATTTTCCGGAGGTTAAGGTTGATTTATATCTTGAAAAGCCGGGAAGCGAGTTTTCTTATCTTCGGTGCTTTGATTGCGTAAAGACAGAAATTATCGACAAATCGGCACATTATGATTTGCTGATAGTATTTGACTGCGGTGACGAGAACAGATTCGAGCCATTTAAGGCACTGCTGGATATGGTTGATGACACATTATGCATTGATCATCATATGGCTAATACAGGCTTTGCCAGAACTAGTGTTGTTATTGAGGATTTAAGCTCTACCTGTGAGCTTCTGTATGAATGTCTTGACTGTGCGAAAATCAGCAAAGCAACGGCTGAATGTCTGTATACAGGAATAATTTGCGATACAGGTATATTCAGGTATCAGGCTGCAACCAAAAGAACCATGGAGGTTGCAGGTGCGCTTATGGATAAGGGTATCGACCATACGAAGATAATTGATGAGGGTTTTTATATGAAAACCTATCATCAGAATCAGATTATAGGCAGAGCGCTGCTTGAAAGCGTTGTTTTTTATGACGGTAAATGCATTTACAGTGCGATTAACAGGGAAACAATGGAATTTTACGGACTTAAACCCGGCGAAATGGGTGGAGTTATAGACCAGCTCAGAAACACCGAGGGTATTGAAGTCGCTATTTTTCTCTATGAGGTTAGTGAAGAGGAATATAAGGTTAGCATGCGTTCCAAGGAGTATATTGATGTCAGTGCTGTCTGCCGTTTCTTTGGCGGAGGCGGGCATGTACGTGCTGCAGGCTGCAATATGCAGGGTACGGTGCACGATATTATTAATAATCTTGGAGCACAGCTTGAACTCCAGTTTGACCTTAACAAACGTTAGTGCTTTGGGAGAGAGTGGACTTGTATAACGGAATCATAAATATTTATAAGGAGCGAGGCTTTACATCCCATGATGTGGTTGCAAAGCTTCGCGGCATTTTAAAACAAAAAAAGATAGGGCACACGGGTACTCTTGACCCACAGGCACAGGGAGTTCTTCCGGTCTGCCTTGGAAAGGCTACAAAGGTATGTGATTTACTCACGGATAAGGATAAGGTTTACGAGGCTGTAATGCGTCTTGGAGTTGAAACGGACACACAGGATATGACCGGAGAAATTTTAAACAGGGCGCAGGTTAATCTGAGCAAAGAGCAGGTGATTGAAGCTATTAATTCCTTTGTCGGAGACTATGACCAGATTCCTCCTATGTATTCAGCTCTTAAGGTTGGAGGCAGAAAGCTTTGTGACCTTGCAAGAAGCGGACAGGTAATTGAAAGACAGCCAAGAAGAGTTCATATATTTGATATTGAGATAATCAATATTTCCCTGCCGCTTGTTACAATGAAGGTGCACTGTTCAAAGGGTACATATATCAGGACGCTGTGCAATGACATAGGTTTGAGGCTTGGCTGTTGCGGTGCCATGGAGTCACTTATAAGGACAAAAGTAAGCTGCTTTGAGCTTTCTGACAGCATTAAGCTGTCACAGGTTGAAAAATATTTGTCCGACGGGACACTTGATGAATATATTTTGCCGGTGGACAGGCTTTTTAAAAATTTGCCGGAATTTGTTGACGATGGCAGAAATGATAAATTATTAAACCATGGAAATGAATTTTATCCAAACGGTAATGTTATGGACGGCGAAGTCAGGGTATATAATGTGCGCGGCGATTTTATAGGAATTTATAAATACCATTCAGGAAGGAAAATGTATTCCCCTGTCAAGGTTTTTTATGACACAGTGCAGGAAAAGGAAGAGTAATCGTTAATGCAGATATTTAATAGCTTAAGTGATATTAAAATTAATAGTTCTACGGTTGTGCTGCTTGGAAAGTTTGACGGAATGCATAGAGGACACAGAAAGCTTTTTGAACGCGCAAGGCAGATAAAGGCAGATGAAAAGCTGGATGTCGCAGTGTTCACCATGAGATTTAAGGGTGAGGAGCAGAGTGTTCTTTGTACCGGACTTGAGAAGCATATTTACTTAGAGGCTGAGGGTACGGATTATCTTGTGGAATGTGATTTTGATGATATAAAGGATATTGATGCGGCGGACTTTATATTAAATGTGGTACTTGGCAGATTAAAAGCCAGGGTTTTGGTGGCGGGACCGGACTGTTCCTTTGGCAGAAATAAGAAGGGTAACGCAGATATTGCAATGCAGCTTATGGAAAAAGAGGGTCAGCGTGTTGAAATAATCGAAAAATCCTACGCGGACTGCAGGACGGTTATCAGCTCTTCGTTTATAAAGGACTGCATTAAGAATATGCAATTTGACCGGGCTGTATCAATGCTCTCGCATCCCTATATGTTTGCAGGTGAGGTAATTCATGGCAGCAATATAGGACATACCATTGAATTTCCTACGCTGAATATTGAAGTTGATGCACGAAAGGTAATTCCTGAATATGGAGTTTATGCTTCATATGTAATTATTGAAGAAAAAACCTACGTCGGAGTATCCAATATCGGGGTTAAGCCGACTGTGGGCTCAAACGCCCCTGCGCTGGAAACCTATGTTCTGGATTTTGACGGCGATGTTTACGGAAAGACCATAGCGGTTGAGCTTTTTAAATTTATCAGAAAAGAAAAGAAATTTTCCGGACTTGATGAATTAAGACAGCAGATAAGCTCGGACACGGAATGTGTCAGGAGGATTGCAAACGGGAGCTTGGAATGAAATTCTCAGATTTAAAAAAAGCGGATAAAATTATTTTGACGGCAGTTATACTTACGGGGTGTCTTATATTGCTGCTCTGTATTATTATAGGTAAAGAAGGCTCATATGCCAAGGTTACGATTGACGGACAGCTTTATGGAAATTATCCGCTGGATGTTGAAGGCGAGTTTGACATTAACGGCAGCAATACACTTATGATTAAGGATGGGTATGCTTATATGCTTGAGGCTGACTGTCCGGATGGTTTATGCATGAAGATGGGTAAGATTAACCGCAACGGACAATCAATTATCTGCCTCCCTAATAAGATAGTTATTGAAATATCTTCAAGGTGAAAATAAGGAATCAATATGAAAAATAACAGGATGTCAAACAATAAAATAGCTTTGTATGCTGTATTTATTGCACTTGCGATGGTGTTTGGCTATATTGAAATGCTTGTGCCGACTTTCTTTTTTGTACCGGGAATGAAGCTCGGGCTTACCAATATAGTTGTTCTTGTGGCTCTTTACAAGATGGGAGAAAAAGAAGCTTTTGTTATAAATATTGTGCGTATAATACTTGCGTGTGTGCTTTTTGGAAATATGGTCAGCCTTTTGTACAGTATGGCGGGAGGCATATTAAGCACAGTGATAATGATTATCCTGAAAAGAATGGAAATAAATATGATTATAGTCAGCATTGCCGGCGCAGTAGCTCATAATGCGGGACAGATATTAGTGGCGTCAATTCTTTTGGAAACCTCCGGTATATGGTGGTATATGCTGGTTTTATGGTTTTTTGGGATTATATCCGGCTTTTTGATCGGTATTCTCGGCAGCTTAATCATAAAACGTATTATGTAAATTATCGGGTATTCGCAATTTTTACTTGAGTTTCCGTATTTTTGTGCTTGCATATCTGAATTATATATGATACTATGTCTAGGTATGAGTTCACATACTTATATATATTGCCTTTGCTCAGTTCTTGGACACTCCGACCATAACTTAGCTTGAGGTGAAGATTTTATTTTAAGGAGGATATTACAATGATATCTAAGGAAAAGAAAGCAGAAATTATAGCTGCATACGGCAGAAAGCCGGGCGACACAGGCTCACCTGAGGTTCAGGTTGCTCTTTTAACAGAGAGAATCAATGAGTTAACAGAACATTTAAAGGTTAACCAGAAGGATCATCATTCAAGAAGAGGTCTTCTTCAGATGGTAGGTCAGATAGACAGAAGAGTAAACTGCATCCGGGAAATTTTTTGAAGAAGGATGATTCCGTCATAGGCTGTCTCTGCCAGAAGAAACAACAGCAAAAATACATACCGGTTGGGGACTTTTGATTGGTAATGTAGTCCGTTCCACACATAGGACAGTACCTTTTCGTTAAAGCTGACAGTCAAAATCCCCAGGGGGAGAAGACGGCGGAGCTTTTCTGTCAGGGAGATTTTTCGCGTTGTGAAATAAACAAGCACCAGTATCAAGGTGAGGATACCACAGTATAAAGTGATATCGCCGTTGCTTTCCTGAACGGCCTGTGTGGGGGTGAAAATCATTAATTTTTTCCATTCCTCCAGGAAACTTCCGTGTAATCCCCAGGAGGGCAGGGAAGAATCTGTATCACGGTATACGGAGTCTTGATATCCAATCAGGGTGCGAAAGGGTACCACAAAGCCACGGCCCCCGGCGAGAAGAGATGCCAGGGCAAAACGGATGCCTTTGTGAAAAAAGTCTTTGATCCCTTCAAAGTGGCAGGTGAAAAAGCGGATAACCAAAAAGATGCACACGAAAAACGCCACCTGAATCTCGGCAAGAATACAGATGCCCAACAGTGCTGTATACAAAAAGGGTTTTTTCCGGTAGATCAGTGTATCAAACGCTGTCAGCAGCAGAGGAAACAGCAGATATACAAAAAACCAGGTGGGATAACACCGAAACGTAATCATATACGCATTGGCAGAGTAAACAAGAGCCGGGAGCAGGAGACGCATATCCTGTTTTTGTGCCTTGGGAGT
>CAYOHM010000094.1:0-6528 GCA_964403785.1 uncultured Alistipes sp. | reverse complement strand
AACCCAACAAGATTCCAGCATCCTGTTGCAGGTACTTACAAGAAGGAATGTATCGAGCAGGGTAAGAAGTACTTCTCAGTAGCATCAGGCGGTGGTACAGGACGTACACTTCATCCGGATAATATGGCAGCAGGTCCTGCTTCATATGGTATGACGGATACTATGGGTCGTATGCACTCAGATGCACAGTTCGCCGGTTCTTCATCAGTTCCTGCTCATGTAGAAATGATGGGTCTTATCGGTGCTGGTAACAACCCAATGGTTGGTATGACGGTATCTGTGGCTGTTTCGATTGAGGAAGCAGCAAAGGCGGGTAAGTTCTAGGAAATCCAGTAAACAAGCGCTTCTAAGAATTTACAAATATGTGCATCTGAGAGTAGGTAGCACACAAGTAACACATAGGTAGCGAACAGACATAGAACACACGTAGCACACAAATGACAATAGCCATAATACATCTCCAGGAGGTGCATTATGGCTATTTCTTGGTTTTTATGTTCAGAATGTCTATATCATTTTCGGTTCGATTATTGACAATCTGCAATAAAATGCATATAATACACTTAACAAGGGAGCCATCAGCTAGATTGGGCCTAGCTGCCGGCAAATTGAAGCATTAAAAATAGCGCCTTACTTTACCAGAGCGAGGGCGCTATTTTTTATGTGTAATGTTATAGACAAGGGTTATAACTGCACATAACATAATTACAAAAGTAAAAAGTTCACTGTATGTAACCATTGGCACCAGCTCCTTTCAAAAAATGTCCGGCAACTGGCACATATCGCCCCGATGGCTCCTTGGTTAAGCATATTATATTGTCAATTACAATTTAGTATTTCTGCCTGTTTTCCAGTCGGTAAAGGTAGATGGGTGTATTCCAGTTGCTTTTGCTACATCTGACACTCTTATCCCCTTTCGTTCAGTAGTTCACATAATTATGGATTTAAAAATGGTTTTGTGGCAATTCCATCATATAGGATTTCACAATTTTCTTCAACATAAAATTTAGATTTCCTAAAAGGGTGTAGATTCAGGGACAGAGCTGGAAAAACTTGGGGATAGCGTTGCAAAAATTCCTGATACTGGTATAATTAACAGTGTCAAGACGAATTTATCTATAAATTTACAGTTTTTCGCAGAGAAGGACATAAAGAATCAAGAATCAAATTCTCTTAAGAGGGTAATACGGAAGTATAAAGTTCAGATTAAAGAACATGAGAACAAAATTTCTGATCCAGAAAAATACATTGATAATTGGAATGAACTTAAAGATAGGGGCGATTATGATGGAGAGTAAAATTAATGAGTCAACGGTCAAGTATATAATCGCAAGGGTTTTGGATAACGCAAGGGATGCATTGAAAGAAAAACAAAATGCTCCTTCGGATGCGTTTTATGACGGAAAAGGACTTGCTTATTATGAAGTACTGGACACCATTAAGAATGAACTTATTGCAAATGATGCAAACTTGAAAGAGTTCGGGCTTGACATCAATTTGGAAAAAGAATTGTTATGATATTCATGCACCAAAGGGTACGCACGCTTATGTTCCTAAGAATAGGAAAAAATCAGAATGCTTGTGGAATTTAAGGAGATAGTAATATTGGAAAAAAGTAAAAAAATAGATATGACATCAGGCTCTATAATGGCAAACGTGCTGCTTTTTGCAATTCCGATAGTTTTGGGCAATATATTACAGCAGTTATATACCACGGTGGATACACTGGTAATTGGTAATTTTTGCGGCGAAACATCGCTTGCAGCAGTAGGAACCAGCTCGCAGCCGGTGGAGGTGCTTCTTTGTATTTTCCTTGGAATAGGAACGGGGGTATCCATCCTGGTGTCACAGTATGTCGGTGCAAATGATATGGATAAACTTAAGAAAACCTCGGACACAGCAGTTTTCTTTGTATATGTCTGTGCGGTTCCGCTTGCTGTCATCGGATTTTTTATAACTCCGCTTATTTTACAGGCTATGGGAGTGCCTGAGGAAACAATGCCGGCAGCGCAGGCGTACACAAGAATTATTTTTATCGGTTCACTGGGTAATATCGGTTACAATATGAATGCAGGCATTTTAAGAGGACTTGGCGACAGCAGGGCTTCGTTATGGTTTTTGGTGGTTTCCTGCATTGCCAATATCGTACTTGACCTTGTCTTTGTTGCAGGCTTTGGTATGGATGCCTCCGGTGCTGCTCTTTCTACAATAATTGCAATGTATTTGTCATGGTTTGTCAGCATCCGTTACATAAGGAAACATTTTCCTAAGCTGGAATTTACCTATCTGCCCAAAAGGTATGACGGACAGGAATTTAAGAATATTATTTCAGTCGGACTTCCGATAGGACTTAATAATTCGCTGTATTCCTTTGGACATGTGGCAATGCAGACACTGGTTAATTCACAGGGCTCAACCTTTATGGCGGGCTGCTCAGTGGCAGGAAGGGTAACGGGGCTTACTAATATAGCAATCACGGCGTTGTCGTCAGCAGCTACAACGTTTTCAGGTCAGAATTTCGGCGCCGGAAACTATGACAGGCTGCGAAAGGGGTATATAAAGATACCGGCAGTTTCGGGAATGATTACACTCTTATTCGGCTTGCTTGTAATTTCATTCAGAATGCCTATTTTAAGGATTTTTTCAAAGGATGAAATGATACTTATGTATGCGGGCAGGTATGTTTTTGTAATGCTTTTATCACAGTGGCTTTATGCAATCTTCAATGGAATTATTTGCATTGTAAATGGTGTCGGACTTATAAAATATACAACTATTATAAACATTCTTATGCTTTGGGCGGTGAGAATACCAAGTGCCTACGTTATCAACAGATTTTTTGACGGAACCTATGTTATGCTGTGCTTTCCTATAAGCTTTGCATTTGGAATGATTATGATGGTGGGCTACTATATTTTCTCAAAAAAATGGAAGGAAATTATACGAACGGGTTTATAGGATAAAAAAAACTAAAGGAGAAGAGTATGGAAGAAAATAAGAAGTGGTTTAACAAATTGGGGTTTAGCTATTTTTGGAGTACTATTATCATATCTGTTGTTCAGATTGCAGCTATAATGATAATCAGTGCTATTAACGGGGAATTTGCACAAAAGTACAGCCTGCTTGTTTCTATGCTGCCAATGTACATAATCGGAGGACCGATAGTTTTTAAGCTTATCTCCAGACAGGAGGGCAGCCATATAGAGCAAAATGAGTTTTCCTTTGGCAGTATGGTCGGAGCCTTTTTTGTGTGCGTTGCGGCAATGGAGATAGGTAATATGGTGGGAAATTCTATCAGCAGCTCTATAACACAGGCTTTTGATGTTGAGAGCAGCAATGTGGTTGCCGAACTGCTTATGGGAAATGAGCTTTGGCAGAATATAATTGTTGTCGTTATTGCAGGACCGATTTTTGAAGAACTCTTTTTCAGAAAGTTTATGATTGACAGACTGGTGAAATACGGTGATAAGGTTGCCATTGTGGTGTCAGCCCTTGCCTTTGGATTGTTCCACGGCAATATTGTTCAGTTCGTCTATGCAACACTTCTGGGAATGGTATTTGCATATGTATATTTGAAATCCGGTAAAATTTATTTATCCATGATTTTGCATATGCTTATAAATTTTATCGGCGGAGTGGCAGGCGTGCTTATTTTGCAAAAGAGCAATATACTTGAGCTTTCAAATGCATTGGTAGAAAACCCCGAGCTTGAGGAGGATGCACAGGCTCTCGGGGAGCTGTTTATGTCGAATACCAGCGGTCTGATATTGTACGGTGTATATCTGCTTGTATTATTGGCAGCCACAATTATCGGCATTATTGTTTTTTGTGCAAATGCCAAAAAGCTTAATTTAATGCCGGGTGAAATAACAATTGAAAAAGGAAAAGCTTTTAAGACCATTGCAGCAAATCCGGGATGTATTTTATATATTGCAGTCTGGCTTGTAATGATGGTGCTTGCACTAATTTAGCTTTTGGAGATACTTATGAGAAATTTAAAATTAACGTCATTGACTGCAATACTTATTATGGCATTGTTTTTTGCAGGCTGCGGTGAAAATGAGGGTACAGCGCGGGTAGAACAGCCGCAGACAGAACAAATGCAGGAAGAACAAACGCAGGAAGAACAGACACAGGCGGACACACAGACAGTTCTGCCCCAGCAGCCGGTAAAACTTATTGATACCGGCAAATATGTTGGAATCAGTCATCCAAGCCCCGTGCTTGACAATATAATTTATGATGTTGGTGAACTTGACTCTACATTCTTCTCGACCGGCAACGGTCCGGCAGCAGATGAGTATTCACGTCCGTACTCTGCGCTTGACAAAATGAAGGAATTTGCAAAATATCAGGCATATTTTGTGAGGGATGATGTCACCGAAAAGGTGGTTTATCTCACGTTTGACGAGGGTTATGAGTACGGCTGTACGGAATCAATTCTTGATACGCTCAAGGAAAAAGATGTCAAGGCAGTATTTTTTGTAACTCTGCCATATGTAAAGAGTGAGCCGCAGCTTGTCGAAAGAATGATAGCTGAGGGACATATTGTCGGAAATCACAGTGTATCGCATCTAAGCTTTCCAAGTCTTGACACTGATACGCAGATAGCGGAGATTACAGAACTTCATGAATATATGCTTGATAATTTTGATTATGATATGTGGCTTTTCAGATATCCAAAGGGAGAGTATAATGAAAAATCGCTTGCAATCGTGAACAATCTTGGATATGCAAGTGTTTTCTGGAGCTTTGCATATCTGGACTATGATGTTAATAATCAGCCGGATATAAATGAAGCGTATGAGAAGCTCGTAAACAAGCTCCATTCCGGAGCAATATATCTGCTTCATGCGGAGTCAAGCACAAATGCCAGTATACTTGGAGATTTTATAGATACGGCACGCCGGCAGGGATATACCTTTGAAAGATTTGATATTGTTCAGGAAAATTCTTACAGAGAATAAATGATATATTATTAAAAAATGCAGGTGTGGGTAAGCGTCACTTACCCGTTCCTGCATTTTTTTATTTATGAAATTATCTTGAAACTTCATTGCCAACGCTGCCAAAAGCAAGCTTCATAACCTCATCCACCGTAACAAGATTATAGTCACCGCTTACGGTATGCTTAAGACAGCTTGCTGCGTTTGCAAATTCCACTATCTTCTGAGGGTCAAATTTATTTATTATGCCATATATAATTCCTGCGCAATATGCATCACCGGCACCTATATAGTCGAGGATATGCATAAAAAATTCCCTGCTGTAATATGCTTTGCCCTGCGTGTATAACATTGACTGAAGCTTAAAGGTTGTGATGGAGGTTTCCGTACGCCATACCGAGGCAACCATCTTAAACGGAAACATCTTTGTAAGCTCCTTGGCAATGTATAAATTCTTTTCCTCGGAAGAATTAGAAGCATTAAGCCCGAAAATACCAACTGCATCATCTTCGTTGGCGACGCAGATATCAACGTAAGGACAAATCTCAGACATCACCTGCTTAGCCTTCTCGCTGCTCCAAAGTTTACCGCGGTAATTTAAGTCACAGCTGATTGTAATGTTCTTTTCCTTTGCCTTTTGACAGGCTTTAAGGGTAATCCTTGCCATACTGTCGCTAAGTGCAGGAGTTATACCTGAAAAGTGAAACCATGTAACACCGTCAAAAATACTGTCCCAGTCAAAATCGCCCTCCTGTGCGAGAGCGATAGCAGAGCCCTTACGGTTGTAAATAACATTGGTCGGACGCTGACTGGTCTTTTTCTCAAGAAAATATATGCCAATCTGTTCACCGCCGCGGATAATCCCGCTGGTGTCAACACCGTACTGTCGAAGGGAGTTGACTGCACTCTGACCGATTGCATGTGCAGGAAGCTTTGTTATATATCCGGTGTCAAGTCCGAAGCTTGCAAGCGATACGGCCGTATTTGCCTCACCGCCGCCGTAAACAGCCTCAAAGCTGTGACATTGTGTGAAACGCTCATTGTTATCCGGTGACAGTCTTAAAAGAATTTCACCAAATGTAATAATTTTGTTATTCATTTTGCAGTCCTCTTTTTCGTAAATTCACTTATAAAATTCAAAAAATAAAAATATCTAAAAATGCCTCTATATTCTATCATATTTTTTTTCAAACTTAAAGAGGTTATTTTTTATTTATCATTAATTAATAATTTTCAAATGTCTCAAATTGTAATATAATATAGTTGATAAGTTAAATATATAAAGTGCAGGTGGATTTAAAGATGGCAGCAAAGACAAACTGTGATATGTGCGGACATTATGCATATGATGAGGAGGATGAATGTTATTACTGTGACATGAATCTTGATGAGGATGATATGATGAGATTTTTGACGGGAACCAACGATAGCTGTCATTATTTTCAGTTGTATGATGAGTACGCTGTGGTAAGACACCAGATGTAAATATTGCAGCTTCGCAGGTCCAGTAGAGGTGTATGGCCGGAAAGGAGAGTTTTTATGGCACATAAGGATGAAAAAAACAAAATAACAGGTGAGCAGA
>CAYOHM010000093.1:0-6561 GCA_964403785.1 uncultured Alistipes sp. | reverse complement strand
AACTGGGGATTGACACCTGCCTTTTATCCAACAATAAAAGATTGCGGGTTGAGAGCTTTGCAGATCAGGTGGGTTCTAAGTTTATTTTTAAAGCGGGCAAGCCATCTGTGAAGGGATACCGAAGGGCAATGGAGCTTATGGGTACGGATACAGCAAATACATTATTTGTCGGTGACCAGCTCTTTACGGATGTATACGGCGCCAACAGGGCCGGTATAAGAACTATTCTGCTAAAGCCCATTGACCCAAATGAGGAGATACAGATTGTATTAAAGAGATATTTAGAAAAAATAGTGCTGTTCTTTTATAAAAGAAAGGACAGGAAAGGAAAAACAAATGAAAATTGATGGAAAAACAAGGGTATGCGGACTTATCGGAAATCCGGTGGAACATTCGATTTCTCCGCTGATTCACAACACCGTTTCAGAACTTATGGGAATTAATCTTTCCTATGTAACCTTTAAGGTGCACAAGGAGAACATAGAGGCAGCGGTTAAGGGAGCAGCGGCACTCGGGATATTAGGTATGAACGTTACGGTTCCTCATAAGCAGGCGGTTATACCGTATTTACATGATATTGACCCGATGGCTAAGGCAATCGGTGCGGTAAATACGCTGGTTTTCACCGGGGACGGCTACAAGGGCTATAACACGGATATAACAGGCTTTCACAGGAGCCTTCTTGAAGAGAACGTTGCAATAAAGGATGAAACGGTTGTTATTCTGGGGGCGGGCGGAGCCTCAAGAGCAATCGCATTTCTTCTGGCAGGTGAGGGAGCAGCAAGGATTTATCTGCTTAACAGAACTGTTGATAAGGCAGAGAGTATAGCAAATGCTGTGAATACCTATAACAACAAAGATATAGTCATCCCACTGCCAATATCAGCTTATAACAGTATACCGGAAGAAAGATTTTTGTGCGTACAGACAACCAGCGTCGGCCTTTTCCCAAATGTAAATGACGCCGTGATTACGGACCCTGACTTTTATAAGAGGATACATACCGCAATGGATATAATTTACAATCCGGCAGAAACGCGTTTTATGAAGCTTGCACGGGAAAACGGTGCAGCGGCATACAACGGACTTAAAATGCTTTTATATCAGGGGATTGCAGCCTATGAATTGTGGAATGACATTAAGGTAGGGCAGGATGTAATCGAAAGTGTGCATATTAAGATGAAAGAGGCGCTGGGGATAAATGACTAACATTATTTTAATCGGATTTATGGGCTGCGGCAAGACAACATTTGGCAAGTGGCTTTCGGACAGGCAGCAGATGAATTTTATCGATACGGACGAAATGATTGAAAAAATCGAGGGACGCAGCATAAATGAAATATTTGCTGCTAATGGCGAGGAGTATTTTCGTGACCTTGAAACCCAAATGCTTAAGCTTCTTCTGGGTACGCCAAAGAGTGAATACAGGCTTAATAAATCAACCGTGATATCAGTCGGAGGAGGACTTCCTGTGCGAAAGGAAAACCGTGAGCTGCTTCATAAGCTTGGCAGAGTTATTTTCCTTGACACGTCGGTTGATGAACTGGTAAGGCGCTTGTCGGGAGATAATACAAGACCGCTGCTTAAGGGTGAAGACCTTCGCGCGAAAATAGAAAACCTAATGGAAAAGCGCCTTGATATATATGATGATACCGCGGATTATATTGTAAGCACCGATAATAAGAATTTGAATGAGATATATATGGACATCATAAAGGAATACAATCAATAAAAAATGCTTGCTAAATATGAATGTTTATTATAGAATATTACAAAAGTATGTTTTTTATAGGAGGATTTCCGCACAATGGTAGTTGCAGGTGATTTTAAAAACGGATTGACACTTGAATATGATGGTAATATCTGGACAGTTATAGAGTTTCAGCATGTTAAGCCAGGTAAGGGTTCACCGTTTGTCAGAGCTAAGCTGAAGAACATTAAGAGTGGCGGTGTTATTGAGACATCATTCAGACCAACTGAAAAGTTCAATCTTGCTATGATTGAGAGAAAGGATTATCAGTATCTTTACAGAGATGGTGATATTTACAACTTTATGGATGTTGAAACCTTTGATCAGGTTTCCCTTACAGCAGAGAATGTAGGCGATTCACTTAAGTTCGTTAAGGAGAATGAGATGGTTAAGCTTATTTCACACGCAGGTGAAGTATTCTCAATTGAGCCACCTTTATTCGTAGAACTCCTTATTACAGAGTCAGAGCCGGGCGTTAAGGGTAACACGGCAACGGGCGCTACAAAGCCTGCTGTTGTTGAGACAGGAGCAACAGTTTATGTTCCTCTTTTCGTTAATCAGGGTGAAACGATTAAGATTGATACACGTACAGGTGAGTATCTCTCAAGAGTATAATTTTAAGCGGTATCGCTTTAAGGCGGCATATCCACAGTGCATAAGCTTATGCATTGCCGGATATGCCGTTTTGTGTATGCCCCTTTACCTGCTTTTAAAGGGAAATAGTATATACAGGATTGTGAAATACAGTAAAAATATTATGCAGCATGGTACCAGCATTGACAGGAATAGGCTGGAGCTTACCACATCAAAATTCCAGAAAACCTTAAAAAGCCTTGTAAGGAAAAGTGATAATATTATTGCTGAGGACGGTCTTAAAATAAATTCCCCAAAACTTAAGAAAACCGGATTTATTTTTTTGACACAGACTATATATGACAATGCCAGATAAACCTCACTGACAAGAAAAGCAATCATATATCCGGTAATGCCCATCCTGGGAATCAGGATAATATTCAGAAAAATCCTGAGCAGGAAGGATGTGATATCCATAAATAATGTCTGTTTTGTTTTTCCGAGTCCGTTTAAAATGCTTGTAAATGTAGTGCTTATGTAGAGAAAAGGGCACATCCATGCAAAGGCCCTGACGTAGGTGCCGACTTCTGTTTCATCAAATAAAAAAATCCCCATTTCTGAACCGTAATTATAAAAAACAGCCAGACAGAAAATGCCTATTTCGAGGCTGTATCTGTATGCCGCAAATATTGTATGGTTCAGCTTTTTTGATTTTTTCTGGCTTGCCGCTTTGGAAACAGCGGGCAGCAGCAGCTCGGAAAAAGAATTAATGAGCGTAGAAGGCAGCATAATAAGCGGAAATGCCATACCTGTAAGTATACCATAGGTTGAGATACATTCTGATTTGCTAAGCCCGTATATGCCAAGCAATGCAGGTATCAAAATCGCTTCAAGGCTGTGCAGCACACTTAACGTAATTCGGTTAATTGAGATTGGAAGGGCGATTTTATATATCCTTCTGCATAATTCTACCGGCTGCTCTATTTTAAAATCACTTTTCCCAAGCCTTATGAGCGTCATGCAGAAAAGACAGGAGGCAATTTCACCAAAAAGAATCGCATACACGGCAGTTGCAGCACTGACAGGCAGATTTTTGCTTGTGTGTATCGTAAACAGAATGTATATTCCTGCAATACGGACAAGCTGCTCCAATATTTGGGAAACCGCAGGAATGACCGGATTGCTGCGTCCCATATAGTAGCTGCTTATGTTGTTGTGAATCACGCTAAGAGGTATTGAAAAAGAAATTATTTTTATCAGCATGGCAAAACGGCTGTCTTTAAAAATAACCGTGGCTATAAATTCGGCGCCTGTGTATAAAACGGCAGAACACACTATGGCTGTGAGCACGGAGAGCAGCGTGCCTGTAAGCATGGTATCGCGGGCTTTTTTTTCACATCCTGTTGCGGTGTAGGAGGCAGTATATTTGGAAATTGCAACGGAAATTCCGCTTCCTGCAATTGACATACAAACTGCTGTCAGCGGAAAAACCATCTGGTAAAGTCCGAGTCCTTCAGAGCCAATCATTTTGGTCAGATAGATTCGATAGAAAAATCCTAAAAATCTGCTTGCCACACCGGCAATTGTCAGAATAAGCGTTCCTTTTAAAATAGAGTTGATTTTCATATTAGACACTGCCGGATATAATTTATTTAAGTATATGCACCCGACAATGCAATTAGCATATTATAGTATAGATTATTTATGAACGGAGATTATGATGATTTATCTGGACAATGCAGCGACAACAAGAATGTATCCGGAAGTTGTGAACGCAATGCTTCCCTATTTGTATGATAAATATTCAAATCCTTCAAGTATATATGAATTTGCCAAGAATAACAGGAATGCAGTTGAGGATGCAAGAAAAACAATAGCAGCTTCGATTGGTGCAAAGAAAAATGAAATATATTTCACCTCGGGCGGTTCGGAGAGCGATAACTGGGCATTAAAAAATATGGTTGAAAACTATTCACACAGGGGCAGGCATATAATAACGACGGCAATCGAGCATCATGCAATTTTGAACTGCTGTAAATTTCTGAAAACCAAAGGGTACAGAATTACCCTTCTTAATGTGGATGAATTTGGGATGATTAACATAAATGAGCTGAAACGTGCTATCAGAAATGACACGGTACTTATTTCCGTAATGGCTGCCAATAATGAAATCGGCACAATAATGCCGCTAAAGGAGATTGGACAGATAGCACACAAATGTGGTATATTGTTCCATACAGATGCGGTTCAGGCGTACTGTCATATGCCGATTGATGTAAATGAGCTGGGTATTGATTTGTTAAGTGCCAGCGCGCATAAAATCGGAGGCCCTAAAGGCTGCGGCTTCCTTTATGTGAGGGATACGGTAAAGCTGTCACCGATGATATTTGGAGGTGCACAGGAGGGGAATATGCGCGGCGGAACGGAAAATGTTTCAGGGATTGTCGGAATGGCAAGGGCTGCGCAGATATCACTTTCCAAGCTTCAGGAATACCAGAATTTATGCGGGCTGCGCGATTATATGATAGGAAGGCTCACAACGGAGATACCGTTCTCACGTTTAAATGGACATCAGGTCAAAAGGCTTGCCGGTAATGTTAATGTGAGTTTTCAGTTTGTAAACGGAGAGAGCCTCTTGCTTATGCTTGATATGGAGGGTGTTTGTGCGTCGGCAGGCTCAGCCTGCACAACCGGACAAAAGGACCCGTCCCATGTCCTTACGGCTATGGGGCTGCCTCAGGAGATTGCATTTGGTACGGTAAGATTTACGCTATCGTATGATACGACATTGGCACAAGTCAACAGAGTAATTGAGCTTACCAAAAAACTGGTTGCGCAAATGCGCGAGAAATCGCCGCAATACCAGAGCCTTATAAATACAAAATAATTATGCCGGAGGAAATATGAGCGATAAAAAAACGGTAGTTGTCGGAATGTCGGGCGGAGTTGATTCCTCAGTTGCCGCGTATATTCTGAAAAATGAGGGATATAATGTAATAGGAGTTACAATGCAGATATGGCAGGATGATTATAACGAGCAGGAAAGAGCAGGGGAGGGCTGCTGCGGTATAAGTGCTGTTGATGATGCCAGAAGGGTTGCCGGACAGATAGGTATTCCCCACTATGTGATGAATTTTAAAAAGGAATTTAAAGAAAGAGTAATAGATTATTTTCTGGATGAATATGCACACGGGCGTACACCCAATCCGTGCATTGCCTGCAACAGATATGTAAAATGGGAGGCGTTGCTTGACAGGAGCCTCGAAATCGGTGCAGATTATATAGCCACCGGTCATTATGCCAGAATACAAAGGCTGCCAAACGGGAGATACGCGGTTCGCAATTCTGTTACGGCAAGGAAGGACCAGACCTATGCCCTTTATAATCTGACGCAGGACCAGCTTAAGAGGACCATTATGCCGATTGGAGCATATACCAAGGATGAAACCAGAAAAATAGCACAGGAGGCGGGACTTATGGTGGCACATAAGCCTGACAGCCAGGATATATGCTTTGTGCCGGATAATAATTACGCCAAATTTATTGAGGAGCATACCGAAAAAAAGAGCTGTCCGGGGAATTTTGTGGATAAGAACGGTAATGTTCTGGGAACCCACAGAGGAATTACACATTACACGATAGGACAGCGCAAAGGACTCAATCTGCCGATGGGACATCCGGTTTTTGTTACGCAGATACGCCCTGATACAAATGAGGTTGTGATAGGGGATAATGATGATGTATTTACTGACAGACTGATTGCGGGAAATATTAATTATATGTCCATTGAAGATTTTGAAGGGGAGTACCGCACCTTTGCCAAAATCCGGTATAATCACAGCGGTGCTCCCTGCGTTTTGCATAAGCAAAATGACGGAAGGGTGGAGTGTATCTTTGATGAGCCGGTTCGTGCGGTAACGCCGGGACAGGCTGTCGTATTCTATGATGGAGAATATGTGATGGGCGGCGGAACTATTCTTGGCTGATAATTATTTATGGTAATTATGCACAAAAATCTAAAAAAATAAATCGTAAAATGCACTTGATATTTTTTACGGAATTTAGTAATATGTATTTGGTTGATTTTTAATTAACGAACTTATTTAGTTTTATTAGGAGGATATTAAAATGGCAGTAAAGGTAGCAATCAACGGTTTTGGTCGTATCGGACGTCTTGCTTTCAGACAGATGTTTGATGCAGAGGGATATGAAGTAGTTGCAATTAATGACTTGACAAG
>CAYOHM010000092.1:0-6801 GCA_964403785.1 uncultured Alistipes sp. | reverse complement strand
GCAGGCAGCTTTGTTTCTACAAGAGCAAAGCGTTCTTCAAAGTCCTTGTATGCTGCAAGAATAGTGCCGAGCAGGTATTTGATAAACGGCACAGAATCTTCTATTCCTTCGTGCCAGCCAATCTGTGCCTGACCGAGCGCATCATAATAAAGGTCTTTATTCTTTGCGATTTTTGCTTCAAGTGAAATATACTTGCCTACATAGAATCCGTTTCTGTATAACAAAAGAGTTGTAAGCAAACGACTCATTCGTCCGTTGCCATCGTTGAAAGGATGAATACAAAGGAAATCATGAATAAAAATTGGAATTGCAATCAATGGTTCAACTTCCATATTTCCGATGACACGGTTATATTCTTCGCAGATTCTATCTAATGCTTCTGGAGTATCATATGGTGAAAGAGGGGTAAACAAAGTTTCTACGTGTCCGTCCGGATAGGTAGCACTAATATAGTTCTGAACATTTTTTGTTTTGCCAGCCATAGGGTTATTCATATGGCTGTACAAGATTTTGTGAAGCTGCAGGATATAATTTTTAGTAATCGGAATAGCATCAAAGCTTTCGTGTATAATATTGAGCACATCACGATAGCCTGCAATTTCCTGCTCATCACGATTTCTCGGTGTTGTTTTTTCTTCTACAAGTTGTTTTATACGTGTGTTCGTAGTAACAATGCCTTCGATTGCATTGGATGCCTCTGTACTCTGCACCTTGGCGATTTCAACCAGTTTCTCTAATGCTTCGGGACGTTGCTTTAAAAATAGTTCCTGTTTTCCGGCTTCCTTATAAATTGCAGCAATTAAGGAAAGAATATCGGAATCCCATTTTTGGTTCTTGATTGCTGAATAGTTGAATATTCTCATAGCCTTACCTCCAAACCGTTTCCCTTAAATGATACCGAAAAATAAGGGCAAAGTCAATGAATTGAGGGGAAATTCCCTTAATACTATGTGAAAGTCATATAAAAAATATTAAAAAAATTAGCACTCTTGTAAATAAATACGTTTTATGTTAATCTGAAACATATGTGTAAATTTATTTTCAAGGTGTTTATGGAGGGAATATGAGAATAGGTACCGGATATGATGTTCATAAACTGGTTGAGGGCAGAAAGCTTATACTTGGCGGAGTTACGATTCCGTATGAAAAGGGTCTTTTAGGACATTCGGATGCAGATGTGATTGTTCACGCGATTATGGATGCACTTCTTGGCGCAGCCGCATTGGGGGATATTGGTAAGCATTTTCCGGACAATGACCCTGAATATGAGGGAGCATCAAGCATTGAACTTCTAAAAAAGGTAGGAGAGATAATCGAGAACGAACACTATGTTATCTCCAATATAGACAGCACAATAATAGCGCAGAAACCCAAGCTTGCACCGTATATTGATACAATGAGGGAGAATGTAGCCAGGGCGCTGGGTATAAATATTAATCAGGTGAGCATAAAAGCAACGACGGAGGAACACCTCGGTTTTACGGGACGAGGTGAAGGTATTTCCTCTCAGGCGTCTGCGCTGCTTATGCCGATTGAAAATTACGTATATGATGATATAATGAATGAAAACAAATGCTGCGTCGGCTGTGCCGGCTGTCAGAAGCAAAGCTGATACAAACTCAAGGATACAGATGCAGGACAGGAGGATAATATGAGGATTTTTAATACATTGACCAGAAATGTTGAAGAATTTGTGCCAAATGTTGAAGGCAAAGTAAGTATGTATACCTGTGGACCGACGGTATATCACTATGCACACATCGGTAATTTGCGAAGCTATATTATGGAGGATGTGCTTGAAAAAACATTAAGGTACGTCGGATATGATGTTAAGAGAGTTATGAATATCACTGATGTCGGACATTTGTCAAGCGATGCTGATACAGGTGAGGATAAAATGCTTAAAGGCGCTAAAAGAGAGCATAAGACGGTTATGGAGATTGCAAAGTTCTATACGGATGCTTTTTTTGACGATTGTAAGAAGCTTAATATAAAGATGCCGGATGTAGTGGAGCCTGCTACGAACTGTATTGATGAATTTATTCATATGATTACCGTTCTCCTTGAAAAGGGCTATGCCTATAAGGCGGGTGAAAATATTTACTTTGATACCTCAAAGCTTAAGGATTATTATGTTTTCTCAAGTCAGAGCGAGAAGGAGCTTATGGTAGGCGTGCGTGATGATGTTGAGGAGGATACCAATAAACGTAATAAGAGCGATTTCGTTCTCTGGTTTACAAAGTCAAAATTCGATAATCAGGAGCTTAAGTGGGAAAGCCCATGGGGACTTGGTTATCCGGGCTGGCATATAGAGTGCTCATGTATAAGTATGAAGCATCTTGGAGAATATATGGATATTCATTGCGGAGGTGTGGATAATATTTTCCCGCATCACACAAATGAAATAGCACAGAGCGAGGCATATCTGGGACATAAGTGGTGTAATTATTGGTTCCATGTGCATCATTTAAATGACCAGACGGGCAAGATGAGTAAGTCAAAGGGAGATTTCCTTACGGTTTCCCTTCTTGAAAGTAAGGGCTACAATCCTTTGGTTTACCGTATGTTCTGTCTGCAGTCACATTACAGGAAACCGCTGGAATTTTCGTATGAGGTAATGGATAATGTCGCTACCGCATATAATAAACTGATTAAGAAGATTTCTGAACTTAAGGATGAAGGAAATGTGGATAATGAAGCCTTTGACAGGTTTAATGAGCAGTTTAAGGATGCTATCGGCAATGACATTAACACCTCAATGGCAATTACAGCCGTGTATGACGTGCTGAGGGCTGACATAGGCGATAAGACAAAGCTCGCTCTTATTGAGAGCTTTGATAAGGTGTTATCACTTGACCTTCTTTCAGGAAGAAATGCAGCTGATTCCGACGCGGATGAGGAATTTACAAATTATGTTCTGGGTAAGATAGAAGAACGTAAAATAGCAAAGAAAGAGAAAAACTTTGCTCTTGCAGATGCAATCCGCAGTGAGCTTCTCAAGGAGGGCATTGCGATTGAGGATACAAGAGAGGGTGTGCGCTGGAGAAGGCTGTAATGAGTGATTTTATTGATGAAATGAAAAAAAGCCTGGAGTTTAAGGAGACTGACCTTACAGGTTATTCCCCTCTTACTCTTGCATATTTGGGTGATGCGGTGTTTGACCTGGTTATTCGTTCCTATGTGGTCAATAAAGGCAATGTGCAGGTGAACAAGCTGCATCATCATACCAGCAAAATCGTTAAGGCAGAAACACAGGCAAGAATGGCGGATTTCCTCGAGGATAAGCTTAACAAACAGGAGCTGTCCTTTTATAAGCGCGGACGTAATGCCAAATCACATACCTCGGCTAAGAATGCCTCCGTTATGGATTACAGAAAAGCTACCGGATTTGAGGCGCTTGTAGGATTTTTGTACCTGACGGGGCAATATGCGAGAATGCTTGAAATAATCAAAATGGCACTTGTGGAAGTGGGAGAAATATAATGAGATACGAAGAATTTACCATTGAAGGGCGCAATGCCGTAATTGAAGCCCTCCGCAGCGGCAGGACAATTGATAAATTGTTTATTCTTGACGGATGCCAGGACGGCCCGATTAAGACAATATTAAGAGAAGCCAAAAAAGCAGGAAGCCTGATTACATTTGTGACTAAGGAGCGTCTTGATAATATGTCACAGACGGGAAAACATCAGGGTGTAATTGCATTTGCTGCTGCATATGAATATGCAGAGGTTTCGGATATATTGAAGGCAGCAAGGGATAAGGGCGAGGACCCGTTTATTTTTATACTGGATGAGATTGAAGACCCGCACAATCTGGGCGCTATTATAAGAACTGCCAATCTAAGCGGTGCACATGGAGTAATTATTCCAAAAAGACGTGCGGCAGGCCTTACTGCCACAGTGCTTAAAACCTCGGCAGGAGCGCTTAATTATACGCCTGTTGCAAAGGTTACCAATATCGCCTCGACAATAGATGAGCTTAAAAAAGAAGGTCTGTGGTTTGTCTGCGGTGATATGGACGGAACAAGAATGTATGACCTTAATTTAAAGGGACCAATAGGTCTGGTAATAGGCAATGAAGGAGAGGGCGTCGGCAGACTTGTCAAAGAAAAATGTGATATGGTTGCATCAATACCTATGAAGGGCGATATAGATTCGCTCAATGCTTCGGTGGCAGCCGGAGTTCTTGCATTTGAAATAGTAAGACAGAGACTTGGTTAAATTCAGTTTTGCATAAGGAAATGGTGATGAAAAAGGATTATTCTGTTTTTTCTGATGATGAACTTATAAAAGAATACCGTTTTGGCGACGAAGATGCATGCGAAGAGCTGCTTAACCGATATAAGAATCTTGTGAAAAAAAAGGCAAAAGCAATGTATATTGCAGGCGGTGACAGCGATGACCTTATTCAGGAGGGAATGATAGGACTTTATAAGGCAGTCCGTGATTTTGACAGTGATAAAAATGCGTCTTTTTCTACGTTTGCGAGCATGTGTATCAACAGACAGTTGTGCACGGCTGTAAGCAGCGCAAACCGTAAGAAGCATAATCCGCTTAATACCTATATTTCCTTTTATATGCCGCTTGATACAAATGATGATGAGGATGGTGAAACCACACTCTTTGACACCTTGATTTCCGAAAACGAAGCCAATCCCGAAGAATGGTATATAGACCGTGAATCCGCACAGGATATGCAAAAGCATCTTCTGAATGAACTGAGTGACTACGAAAAGGAAGTAATAAAAGCATTTGCAGCCGGCAAAGGCTACGTCGAGATTGCAGCTATGATGGGAAAATCCCCGAAATCAATAGATAATGCGCTGCAGAGGATAAAAAATAAGCTGTTGAATATTTTGTAGGGGGAGGGTTTGTAGGCACGATTTTGAGGCTCGATCCCGACTAAGGGAGGGTTTGTAGGCACGATTTTAAGGCCCGCTTGCGCTAAGAGTTTGCCAGCAGCGGTACATAAGGCAGCAAAATACGCTGCCTAAGTACCGGCGGCAAACAATTGCCTTAAAATCGCGCCTGCAAACCTACTGCCTTGGCGCAACAGCAAACAATTTTGCCTCAAGATTGCACCTGCAAACTTGCTGCTATGGTGCACTAGTGGAGAATTACGAGTGTGTCGGAATCTACATACACAAACACAGTCCGGTGCTACGGAACGGCAATTTTAGTGAATATCACCTGTCATTCTGGCAGGTATGGGTCACGGCGTTTCGCCGACATTCTACGATAATAACAATAAAATTTGTATACTATTATGAGTCAAATGTACGCCACTGTCGCATCAAAGCAGTAGGTTTGCGGATGCAATTTTGAAGCAATGTCACTGTCGCATCAAAGCAGCAGGTTTGCAGGTGCAATTTTAAGGACATTGTTTGCCGCCGGTTCTTAGGCAGCGTATTTTGCTGCCTTATGTACCGTTGCGGCAAACTTTGAGCGAGAGCGAGCCTCAAAATTGCGCCTACAAACCGTTTATGAACAGAATATTAACAAACAATTAAATCTTTATATAAATCGCTAATTCGTATTGACATACGAGTAGATAAGGTTTAGAATGTTTCTACACAGTAGCGCTATGGTGTATTTAGTTATAAGTTATAAGCTATAAGTTCTCAGTGCAGTGATGCACAGAGCAGTATTTTAGTGAATATCACCCATCTATCAGACGGGTATTGTCACGGCAATTCGCCGACATTCACTTAAAGCAATATTACTTAAAACATTTAATTTACTTAAAGCAATTAATCTAATTACGAACGGGGGTTATGTCTATTGACAACAAAATTACAAGAGTATTTTCCAATGATAAAGACGCGTGATGAAATTCTTTCTCATATCCGCGCCGACAAAAATTTATCTGCTACATTTAACGGTTGGAAGGAAGAATATCAGAATGAATTTCTGGATTTTTGCAGCGGCGTTAAGGGTGTAAAGCTGCTCTATGATTCTTTTTTTAAAGAGGTTTTCAATCCTGAGTATGCGCCTGACCGTTTAAATGATTTTCTTTCGCTGCTCATTGGCAAAAAGGTTAAAATCTCTAGGATACTTCAAAATGATTCCACAAGAATTGCGGATGAATCAGCGCTCTTGATAACGGATATTGTAGTAGAGTTTGAAGATGGCAGTATTGCAAACGTAGAAATCCAGAAAATCGGATATATGTTTCCGGGTCAGCGAGCAGCCTGCTATTCATCGGACTTACTGCTTCGCCAGTACAAAAGACTGCGCTCAGAGAAGGACGAAGTTTTCACTTACAAGAAAATCAAAACCGTGTATACAATAGTCTTATTCGAAAACAGTTCGAAAGAATTTCACAAGTACACCCAGAACTACATACATAAATTCGAGCAAACCTCTGACACAGGGATAAAGATAGATTTACTGCAGAAATACATATTTGTGCCGCTTGACATCTTCCGCAATATTATGCACAATAAAGAGATAGAGAACGAGCTAGAGGCGTGGCTTGCGTTTCTCTCAATGGATGAGCCGGAAATGATAGTAAAGTTAATTGAAACTTATCCGAAGTTTCAGGAAATCTATGAACAAATCTATGGAATGTGCAGGAACATAGAAGGAGTGGTGGCAATGTTTTCAGAAGAACTGCGGGAACTGGACCGCAACACGGTGCAGTATATGATAGATGTGATGCAGGATGAGATAAATGCGCAGAAAGGAATGTTGGACGAGCAGAAGTCGAAATTGGATGAAAAACAGTCGCAGTTGGATGAGAAGCAGTTGCAATTGGACGAGCAGAAGTCAACAATAAATGAACAAAGGTTGCAGCTAG
>CAYOHM010000091.1:0-6862 GCA_964403785.1 uncultured Alistipes sp. | reverse complement strand
CCTCCGATATGCTGAGAAACTTCCATCACACATTTTTTACCGTTATTTATTACATAGAGTGCATCCTGAATAGCAGGTAATTTTCCGTTTTCAAATTCAACATCGACAACAGGTCCTGAAATCTGTACGATTTTACCTATATTTTCCATTGTGTGAATCACCTCGCTTGTTTCTTCTTTTTATTTTTAAGGGCTTTAGCACCACTGATTACCTCAGTGATTTCCTGAGTTATGGCTGCCTGGCGGATTCGGTTGTACTGCACGGAAAGCTCCTTTAATATCTTTTTGGCATTATCCGTTGCAGCCTGCATGGCAAGCATTCTTGAATTTTCCTCGCAGGCGGCACTTTCAACTAAAGCGCCGTACATAAAACCGATTACATAATTGTATACTAATTTTTCCAAAACCTTTTTAGGTGACGGATAAATCAAATACCAGTCATCAGCCTTTTCAGGGTCATCAGGGTTAATGTTTTTCATAGGAGGAGCTGTTTCATTATCATGCTCTAATAATTCTTTTTTTAGAAATTCATGGGTTTTAAGAGGGAGGAGCTGTTGTACCTCCACATCCTCCTTGATGCCGTTTATCATTCTTGAATAAACAACATAAAGCTCATCCAGTTCTTCACGGTTGTATATATCAAGCAGGTACTCTGAAATCACACGTGCGCGGTGGATGGAAGGATTGTTGGCTGAATACCTGAAGTCCTTTTCAACCGGCAGATGCTCTGCTATAAGCGCTGCACGGCCAACCTCACCGACAGCGTATATATGAAAATCTTCAAAATTACTTGAAAGCTTTAGGGCGGCTTTAATTACATTATGGTTATATGCGCCTGCCATTCCCTTATCACCCGTGATGACAACGATACCGCGTCTCTTGACGGTCTGACGCTCGTCCTTTGAACGGTTATCAAAGTACAAATGGTGAAAATCAGGGTAGTGCAGCAGCATACTTGTAATATTGCTCTGAAGGCTGTAGAAATAGTCCTCCGTGTGCTCAAGCTTCTGCTTTGCCTTCCTAAGCTTCATTGAAGACATCATATACATGGCATTTGTTATTTTCATAGTATCCTGGATACTATTTATTCTGTTTTTAATTTCTCTAGCATTAGCCATATTATTTCACTCGATTCTTATATTCGGCGGCTATATCGATAATTCTCTGTTTGAGCTCATCAGACAGCACCTTTTCATTTTCAAGCTCATCAATGATGTCTGAATGGTTTGAACTAAATTCCAAAAGCAGTTCATTTTGGAAGGACTTAACTTCGTTTGCGGCAACGTCACTGAAAATATGTGCATTTGCAGTAACAAGTGTAATTACCTGCTCTGCCATGCTAAGTGGCTTTTTCAAAGGCTGCTTTAATAATTCCATAAGAGCCTTGCCGTGTGCAAGCTGCTTTTTAGTGTTTTCATCAAGGTCAGATGAAAACTGTGTAAATACTTCCATTTCACGATATTGAGCTAAGTCAATACGGATACTGCCGGCTGCCTTTTTCATAGCCTTGGTCTGTGCAGCACCGCCGACACGGGATACCGAAAGACCTACATTAACAGCAGGACGCTGGCCTGCAAAGAATAATTCACTTTCAAGATAAATCTGGCCGTCCGTAATTGAGATGACATTAGTAGGAATGTAAGCAGATACATCACCGGCCTGTGTCTCAATAATCGGAAGGGCAGTAATTGAACCGCCTCCAGCCTCCTGTGTAAGGCGGCTTGAACGCTCAAGCAGTCTTGAATGTAAATAGAATACATCACCCGGATAAGCCTCACGTCCCGGTGAACGCTCAAGCAGCAATGATATTGCACGATAAGCCACGGCATGCTTTGAAAGATCATCATAAACTATCAGTACATCCTTGCCCTGATACATAAAGAACTCTGCAAGAGCAGTACCGGAATAAGGAGCAATATACTGAAGGGGAGCCGGATCAGAGGCGGTTGCGGATACAACGATGGTGTAATCCATAGCTCCGGTTGTTTTTAGGGTGTTAACCAGCTTGGCAATGGTTGATGCCTTCTGGCCTATGGAAACGTAAATACAGACAACATCCTTGCCCTTCTGGTTTATGATAGTGTCCATGGCAATAGAGGTCTTACCGGTCTGACGGTCACCAATGATAAGCTCACGCTGGCCACGTCCGATAGGGAACATTGAATCTATGGCGAGTATACCTGTTTCCATCGGTACTGAAACGGATTTACGGTCTACAATTCCGGGTGCAGGATTTTCAATCGGGCGCTGTCCCTCGGCTTTGATTTCGCCATTGCCGTCGAGAGGATTTCCGAGAGCATCAATAACCCTGCCCTTGTATGCCTCACCGACAGAAATACCTGCCAGCTTGCCGGTACGTGTTACCTTGGAGCCCTCATAAATCTCTGTGTCATGACCAAACAATATGATACCGGTCTCATCACGGCGTACATCCTGAACCATACCCTTAACGCCGCATTCAAACACGACGATTTCACCGAAGAAGGCATGTTCAATTCCCTCGACATTGGCAATTCCGTCACCTACCCACGTTACTATACCAATCTCGTTATTTTTTGCCTCAAGTTCAAAATCTTCTATATTAGAGCGAAGGATGGAGAGGATGTTTTTATCCGTTCCGTTACCAACAGCGTCTAAGAGCTTATCCTCAAGCTGTTTGATACGTGCCTTTTCGCTCCAGTCATATTCCTTGTGACCGATTCTTAATATGAAACCGCTTTTTAGTGAGGGGTCCTCGACACAATTGATTTCTAAATCGCTGTCAGGAACCTCTTTTTTAAGAAATTCTTTTATTTTGTCAAGCTGCTCGGCAGTCGGCGGTGTGACATATGTAAGAGTTGCAGCATTAATTGTATTATTTGCCACTTACATCACCTGCTTTACCTAAAAATTTGTCATATAAAGAGCTGTCAAGCTCAGAAGAGGCATTGGCACCAACAACCTTTGCAGCAGCATCAACAACCATATCAGTGATGTCCTGCTTAGCTGAATCAATAATCTTTGCCTTTTGCTCGTTAGCATCATTGATGATGTTCTCACGGAGCACGTCGGCATCCTGCTTTGCTTTGGAAACAATTTTATTGTATTCCTGCTCGGCAGATTTCTTGGCATCGCATAAAACATTCTCGCGTTCCTTCTGGGCATCGGAAAGAGACTCCTCGTATTTTTGCTTTAAAGTCTCTGCCTCCTGCTCCTTTGCCTCTGCCTTTGCAAACTGTTCATCTGCCTGTGCCTGTCTCTTTGCAATAATCTCCTGTACCGGTTTAAAAAGAAAAATCTTCATGGCAACAAAAAGTACAAGAAGATTGATGATTGTAAATAATAAATTTATATCAACACGAAGCATATTTTTACCCTACCTATCTGTGTTTTACTACAACATTACTATAATCATAAGTGCTATAACGAAGCCGTAAATTGCTGTTGCCTCCGCAAGCGCACAACCAAGAATCAAAACCTTACTAATCTTACCTTCCGCCTCAGGCTGTCTGGCGATACCTTCAACCGCCTTACCTGTGGCAATACCGATTCCGACACCTGCTCCAAGAACACTGAGTACAGCGATACCTGCACCAATTGCAACTAAACTTTCCATAAATTTTCTCCTTTACATTTTAATAGATTCTTACTCGATTGCCTCGCTGATATACAGTGAGGTTAAAAATACAAATACATACGCCTGAAGTAATCCGTCAAATAAATCAAAATACAGGCAGAATACTGCTGGAACAAATGCCGGCAGCACATATTTCAGTAACTCCATGATAACGAAAGCGCCAAGCACATTACCAAAAAGACGCATACACAATGACAATGGTCTTGTAACAATTTCAAGAATATTGATTGGAGTAACAACGGCAACCGGCTCAGTAAACTTATGAAGCCATTTCTTAAAACCATTGTGGTAGATACCTGCGGCCTCTACGAGAACAATACTCATAACGGCAAGGGCAATAGTAACATTAAGGTCCTTCGTCGGTGCCTTGAAGCCGAATATTCCGATTATATTGGCAACTCCGATATAAAGCAGTACGGTTGTCAGATACGGAACATAGGCCTTCCCTTCAGGTCCCAGCATACCTTCAACAAGACCGGTAGCCTTGGTGACGATAAGCTCAGCCACAGCCTGACGTTTGCTGATGTTATTAACCTTGAGATTGCGCGTCAGAAATATTGACAGGAGAATCAGAACTGCCATTATGATCCATGTGACCACAACGGATTCGGAAACATTTACCTGAAAGCTTCCGATGTTAAATGAAAACACAGTCTGACATTCAAGCTGCTCCATCAATTCTGTTGCTAAATTACTCATTTATTTTCACATCCTTTCTACTGAAATCCCCCTATTCAGCCATTTAGTATAACCCTATAAAAATTTTTTGTCAAACAAAAAAGCACGAGAAAACTCGTGCTTTTGTCAGTGCTCCCAGTGGGAATCGAACCTACAATTGACCCTTAGGAGGGGCCTGTTATATCCATTTAACTATGAGAGCAAGGTTGCATCCGCAACAAGTCTATTTTATATTATTAAATTGCAATAATCAAGTATTTTATATTTAATATACAAAATTCACCTCGGCGCTTATCCACATCGAGCCCTTAAACCTGCGTCCGACCTCAGGCTCACCAAGCAGGTCGGCTGTATTGATAGCGGCTTTCAGGATTATGTCATTGCAATCAAGCTGCATTATGCAGACACGCTCACCGGTTAATACATTGTCCTGATATGCCACGTCAAGTATTTCGCCGATTACCGTGTACTGGTCACATTCAATTCCGTACGGCATAAAGGTTGTATCAACTACTGAGTATATGTCCTCCTTTTCAACCCTCTGGGAAATCTGTGAATAGGTATCGAGATCCTCGATTGTGAGATTCTCAAGGGCTTCTTCATCGCCATTTCTGGCAGCATCTATAAGCTGGTTGCGGACAAGGGCATCCTGCCTGATTTTGCGAAGCTGTTTGTCACTCTTTAGCGTAGGAAAAAGAATCCTGCCGTCATTAGAAAGTCCTGAGAGTGCAACAGACCTGCCGCAGATAGTCTTTCTTCCTGTCTTGTACTTAAAATAATCATAAATATTCTGAAGGTAAAAAATCAAAGTAACTCCGCTTTTAATCTCATCACAGAGTATGGCATAGGAATCTTTGTCAGCGTGACGTTCAATACTAAGCTCGTCAATATTGGAAAGGCAGTCACTTTTTAAATAAGGATAGTAGTATTCCATTTTAAATTTATCAGAGCCGTTGTAGCTGCCCTTGATACAGATACCGATATCCTTTCCGCAGGAAGCCTCAATAATACCTATACCTGATTTGCCGTTATCATCCGGATATTTCAGGTACTTTACGCTGTTTGCAGCAATGGCTTCTCTTATTAATCTGCGAATTAACCGGTTTTCCTTTGCAGGTGTGTCAATACCTGCAAAGCCGATAGTTCTTAAAAATAAATGCATAAATAATCCCTTCAGAAAAAGCTAATTCTTCTTTTCGATTTTTTCCATTCCGCCCATATAAGGTCTTAGTGCAGCAGGAATGCTGACTGACCCGTCCGCATTTAAGTTGTTCTCCAGGAAAGCAATAAGCATTCTCGGCGGAGCAACCACTGTGTTATTTAATGTATGTGCAAGATATTTGCCATTCTTGCCGTCAATTCGTATCTTAAGCCTTCTTGCCTGAGCATCTCCCAGATTAGAGCAGCTTCCCACCTCAAAGTATTTTTTCTGACGCGGAGACCAGGCTTCAACGTCAACGGACTTAACCTTCAGGTCGGCAAGGTCACCGGAACAGCATTCAAGCGTACGCACCGGAATGTCAAGTGAACGGAACAAATCAACAGTGTTCTGCCACAATTTGTCAAACCACATCGGGCTGTCCTCAGGCTTACATATAACAATCATTTCCTGCTTCTCAAACTGATGAATACGGTAAACACCACGTTCCTCAATACCATGAGCACCCTTTTCCTTACGGAAACATGGAGAGTAGCTGGTAAGCGTATGAGGGAGAGTGTCCTCCTTAATAATAGTGTCAATATATTTGCCAATCATTGAATGTTCACTTGTGCCGATGAGGTAGAGATCTTCACCCTCAATCTTGTACATCATCGCATCCATCTCGGAAAAGCTCATAACACCGGTAACAACATTGCTCCTAATCATAAAAGGCGGAACACAGTATGTAAAACCGCGGTTTATCATAAAATCTCTTGCATAGGAAATAACGGCTGAGTGGAGTCTTGCTATATCACCCATAAGGTAGTAGAAACCATTTCCTGCAACCTTGCCTGCGGCATCAAGGTCAATGCCGTTAAAGCTCTCCATAATTTCCGTGTGGTAAGGAATTTCAAAGTCCGGCACAACAGGCTCACCAAAACGCTCAACTTCAACGTTCTCGCTGTCATCCCTGCCTATTGGAACGCTCGGATCGATGATATTCGGAATAATCATCATAATCTTTTTTATCTTTTCAGCCAGAACAGGCTCCTGCTCCTCAAGTTCATTAAGACGCGCAGAATTTGCTGCAACCTGTGCCTTAACGCTTTCAGCCTCATCCTTCTTGCCCTGTGCCATAAGAGCACCAATCTGTTTAGAAAGCTTGTTCTTCTCACCACGGATAGCATCGGCTTCTGCCTGTACTGCGCGGCTCTGTGCATCCAGTGCGATAACCTCGTCAACAAGTGGGAGCTTTTCATCCTGGAATTTGTTCTTGATATTTTGTTTTACAATATCAGGGTTCTCACGTAAAAATTTAATATCTAACATCTATGTTTCCTCCAGACTATTATTTCTCATTATAATATATTGGAAATTTATTTGCAATGACTATAAGTGGATAAAAAACTTTGAAGAAATGCACGATTT
>CAYOHM010000090.1:0-6865 GCA_964403785.1 uncultured Alistipes sp. | reverse complement strand
TGGACGAGAAGCAGTCGATGATAAACGAGCAGAAGTCACAGTTGGACGAAAAGCAGGAAACGATAGACGAGCAAAAGTCAACAATAAACGAGCAGAAATCACAATTGGACGAGAAGCAATTGCAACTAGAGGCAGCTCTACAACGCATAAAGGAGTTGGAAAGCTTGTCATAAGGGAGGGGTTGTGGACGCGATTTTAAGGCAATTGCCTTAAAATCGCACCTACAAACCGCCCCTTGACATCTTCCGCAATATACCGCATAATTGTAGTATAATTCAACCATAAAACTATACTAATCGGGAATAGGCGAAATGGACGAGAAGAACAGCGTTAAGCAGACGGATGAGAATAACAGCACCCCCAAGCGGGCGGATAAGAAAATGCACATCGGCATATGGGCGCCGGTGGAGTTTTGTGTGTTTTTTTATGAGAAGATTTATAATTTAATGGTTAGGATATTGAAGGAAAAGTATGTGGACAAGGTGCCGGTCAGGATATGGACGGCTATTTGTGGTATCATACTTTTTGTTTTATATGCGTTTATTGATAATATGGTGTATTGGGAGCATTACAAATATTATGTTATGGTTACGATGGCGGCGGTATATCTGATATGCATTGTTATGGTTGCGGCAAGAAACGTACCGGATAAGCATAAAGAGGAAGCTGTGGCAGGCAATGTGTCGGATAAGCTGGATAATTACGCGTTTGTCCACAATAAACTGCTGTGGGTGTTTATAGTTATGAGCTTTCTGATGATGGTATCGGAGTACTTCATCAATCAGGAAAGGGGCTTTATCGGTCAGTTTAATATACTTGCAATCGGTTTTCTTGCCTACGTTATGTTCAGAACGGGCAATCAGAAGCTTCTGCAGGACGCAGTTATATGGTCGGTTGCGGCAGCGTTTTGTATGCTGGCGGTAAGAATATTGTTTTTTGAAGCAGGAGTTGATGGTGCACGTAATGCACTTCTTGGAATATACGAGAATCGAAGCTGGTTTGCTTCAGTGCTCGTCCCTGCAGTGGCGGTTGCCGCCTGCATGTATGCAGCACACCTTAATGAGAAATTTCGTGATGACGGACGCAGCAGTGCATATTCGGTGTGCAGCTTTGTAATTACGGGCGTTTTGCAGGGAATCACTGTTATGTTTATGGTTAAGTCAAGCTGCAGAACGGGCATAGTGTTTGTTATACTGGTATATACATGGCAGCTCTTTGCGGACTTCATAAGGAAGAAAATAAATGCTGCATATATATGTAAAATGGCGGCACTATGGCTTATAGCGGCGCTGGCATGGCAGGCAGGCGTATATGCGATAAATGAAGTGGCGCTTAGGGACAGTAATTATAGTATAAATAATTACAGTGACTGCTTTACGGAGACTGTAAATGCTTCTGGCTGGCAGGATTCTCTTGCGCAGAGCAAGACGGCACTAAATAAGCTGTCATCGGGAAGAACAGAATATTACTTAGCGTATATTAAAAATCTAAATGCAATTGGGCATATGGATTACTGTTATATCGAAAAATATAAAAGCTACGAACCTGCACATAATTCCATTATAGGGATTTATTACAAGTATGGATATGTTGTGGGGGGCTTTTATTTTGTTTTTGCAATGCTTGTGATTTATGAGGCATTTTGTTATAATAAACACATATGCGATAATCGTGAGAAATACGGCAGCCTGATATTGAATATTATTTTGGGTTTTGTTTGCTTTGCGATGCTTGATACCATGGATGAGAGACCTTTCTTCCATATTATATGGGTGCTGGGATATATCGCTGTAGCCGTGCTTATGAGCAGTCGGGCTGTTATGACGAAATGCGCTGCACAGCAGAGCGCTGACAGCAGTAATACGCGCAGGATATATATCGCCGTGCTTGTGTTTATAGCTGTATTGTACGTATTTAAGGCAGGTTATAAATATATGCAGCAGACGCAGGCTGTGAGAGAGGCTGCACCGTACAGTATAGTATTGGAGGATTATGCAGATAAGAGCGATGAGCTTAAGGAGCTTATCGACGGTGCATATGATATCGAAGGCTCGCCGGGAAGCTTACAGCTGTGGATGCAAAGCAGGGTTAGTACCGTGATACGAAGGGATTCGGAGTGTACAAAGCTTTATATAAGGGGCTACATTCCGTATGACAGCTACGGGCTTGAGGAAGGTACATCCATTAAGGTGACTGTAAGCGTAAACGGTAAGAAGATATTAAGTGGAAAATATACGGATGATGCTATGTTTGAGGCAGAGGCGGACTGGAGTCAGATATCGGGAAAATATGCTGATGTAAGGGTAAAGGTAAGTAAATCCTTTGTGCCAAGCAAGGTTGGCGATTCAGGGGATGTACGTGAGCTGAGCTGGCTGTTTGCAGGCATTATTCAAGAGTAGAAGGAGAAGTCTGATGAATAACGAATACAATAATGAAATTGATTTGATTGATTTATTCTGGAAGATACTTTACAGTTGGCGGGCAATTGTAATTGTCATGGTGGTTGGTGCGGTTGTTATAGGCTTTGGAAAGTATGCATCGGATATAAGGAGCGTGGCAGAGAGTAATGCCGAGGCTCTTAAGGAGGCACAGGCAGAAGCAGAGGCGGACGCTGAGGATAAAAAGACCCTGCTTGAGGATGAAATGACTCAGACGGAGTTAAATGCAGTGCTGGAAGCAGCGAATATATATAAGACATTAGTTTATAAGCAGGACTATTATGATAAGTCCATTTATATGAATATTGACCCGAATTCACGATACACCACATATCTGTGGTATCGTGTTGAGCTTGCGCCGGAGGAAATACAATATACATCCCTCGGGGAGGTGTCATCGCTTAGCACTCAGAAGCTTAACGGACTTACGGACCTTTACAAGAACTATACGGCAAGCAAGGGTATGCAGGAGGGTCTTGAAGGAATTCTCGGCGAGGATGTGGATGTTAAATATATCACGGAATTAATGAGCTCCGGTGTAAGTACAACGGGAGTGGTATATATAGCGATAATGGGTAAAAATGCGGTTCAGACAGAGATTGTTGCAGCAAAGGCAGATGAGCTTATGCAGCAGTATACGGATGCGCTTAAAGCTGCCATTTGCAATCATACGCTGACGAAGGTAGATGAATATACCAATACCATAGCGGATACTGCACTTGCGTCAACGCAGGAGAGCTATCGCAGTGCTATTATAAGCCTTAAAAAGAATCTTGCGACATTGGCAAAGGAATTTGACACGCAGCAGGAGAAATTGTATGAAGAATATATCAAGGAAAATGTGATAGATTTTGACAGTGAGCTGCCGGTTGCTGACGAGAATGTGGAGTCTGCGCAAACAACGGATGATACAGATAATACAGTATCTGTGGAGCTTAAAGAGGCATCACTTAGAGTTACGAATTTTCTTCTGGGAGCAGTGGCAGGACTGGTGCTGTGTGCCGGCTGGATTGTCTTCGTATATGTATGCTCGGGCAGAATTAATAGTGCGGAGGAAATGCAGGATAATTACCGCATACGTGTGCTTGGAAATTTATCCATGAAGCCACGAAAGAAAAAGACCTTCAGTTGCGTTGATAGTTTCTTGGATAAGTTAAGGAAGAAAGAGGACATCTCCATTGAGGAGCAGAAGCATATGCTACTTACAAATGTAAGGCTTCTGCTGGATAACGCAGATAATGCGGATATAAAGAGCATACTGCTGACGTCTGCCGGAGTTCTTACGGATGCCGAAAGAGAAGTCACTGATGAGATAAGGGCAGTCTGCAAGGAGAAGAATGTAGAGCTTATGTATGAGGACGGTCTTACAAGGAATGCGGCAGCAGTTGAGAAGCTCTCAAAGTCAGGAAATGTAATTATGATAACAAGACTTGGAGAAGATACCTGTAAGAGTGTCAGGGATGAGCTTAGAATTGTTAAAGAGCAGAATGCAAAGGTACTTGGAACGGTGTGCATCGGGTAACTTCGCAATTAATTAGTGTTAATATAGAAATCAAAAGGAGAAAAACAAGTGGAAAGTGTCGATTATCGGGCAGATTCGCGATTTGATGGAATTGAGCCGTTTGAATCAAAGCTGTGGTTATCTTCACCTACAATGCATGGTGATGAGCGCAGATATGTGGATGAGGCAATTAATACCAACTGGGTGTCCACGGTGGGTGCTAATATAAATGAAGTCGAAAAAATCACGGCAAAGAAGATAGGACGTTCCTATGGGGTTGCCTTATCTGCGGGGACGGCCGCACTTCATCTTGCGGTTAAACTGTGCGCAGAAAAGCTCTATGGACAGCCTAGGGTGGGACATGGAGCTTTGGAAGGCCGGAAGGTATTCTGCTCCGATATGACTTTTGATGCCACGGTGAATCCAGTGGTATACGAAGGAGGAGAACCTGTATTTATAGATACGGAATATGATACTTGGAATATGGCCCCAGAGGCACTTGAGAAAGCATTTGAATTATATCCGCAGGTACGCCTTGTTGTTATGGCACATCTGTATGGAACACCGGGGAAGATTGACGAGCTTAAGGCAGTCTGCGACAAACATGGTGCATTGATTGTGGAGGATGCTGCTGAGTCGTTTGGCGCTTCATACAAGGGAGTTCAGACAGGTACATTTGGAACTGAATCCGTGATTTCGTTCAATGGAAATAAAATTATCACCGGCTCAAGCGGTGGAATGCTCTTGACGGACAGCGTGGAGGATGCTGACAAGGCGAGAAAATGGTCCACACAGGCAAGGGAGGCCGCTGCGTGGTATCAGCATGAGGAGCTGGGGTATAATTATCGCATGAGCAATATTGTTGCCGGTGTGGTAAGAGGTCAGTTACCTTATCTTGAGGAGCATATTGCCCAGAAAAAGGCAATTTATATAAGATATAGAGAGGGTTTAAAGGGACTTCCTGTGTCTATGAATCCATTTGATTCTGAAAATAGTGAGCCGAATTTCTGGCTGAGCTGCCTGATTATTGATAAGAATGCTATGTGCAGACAGGTGAGAGGGGAAAAAGAAGCTCTGTATATAAGTGAGCATGGAAAGAGCTGTCCGACTGAGATTCTGGAAGCTTTAGTTGCATTTAATGCTGAAGGCCGCCCAATCTGGAAACCGATGCATATGCAGCCGATTTACAGGATGAATCCGTTTGTTACAATTGAAGGCAATGGACGTGCGCGGAGCAATGCATATATAGAAGGCAGATGTGTTGATGTGGGTGCAGATATATTTGAAAGAGGGTTGTGCCTGCCAAGTGACAATAAGATGACACAGGAGCAGCAGGATAGAGTTATTGAAATTATCAGAAGGTGTTTTGAGTAAATGAGTGAAACTGAGAAAACGAAACATATACCGTATGGACCATATGAAAAGTATTTTAAACGACCACAGGATTTTGTATGTTCCTTGTTAGCTTTAATTGTACTAAGTCCGGTATTGCTGGTTGTTGCAATTCTTGTAAGAGTGAAGCTGGGTGCTCCTGTAATTTTTGCGCAAGACAGACCGGGACTGAATGCGAAGATTTTCAAATTATATAAGTTTCGAACTATGAGTGATGAAAGGGATGAAAATGGAAATTTACTACCGGATAAGGACCGACTTGGGCATTTTGGGAAAGTACTTAGAAGCACTTCTTTGGATGAGTTACCGGAATTGATCAACATCATTCGTGGCGACTGTGCTGTGTGTGGACCTAGACCTTTATTGGTTGAATACCTCCCTAGATACAACAAGTTGCAGGCAAGAAGGCATGAAGTGCGTCCAGGTTTAACAGGTTTGGCTCAGGTGAATGGACGAAACACAGTAAGCTGGGAAGAAAAATTTAACTATGATGTTCGGTATGTAGATAATATCACATTTTTGGGAGATTGGAAAATTATTCTTAAGACTATAATTGCAGTTGTGAAGCGGGAGGGTATTAGTTCGGAGTTGTCTGTAACGATGGAAGATTTTACGGGAACTGTGGAAATAAAAGATGATTCAGAGGTATAAACATGCAAACACCTTATTACGTTATACATAAACAAAAATTAAATGCTCTTATAGGTGAATTAAAAAGTGCATTGAATGCAAATTGGTCGAACTCAATTATTGGGTATTCTTTTAAGACTAATTCACTGCCGTGGATAGTTGAATACATGAAAAAGCAAGGTTGCTATGCAGAAGTTGTCTCGAAAGATGAATATAGAATAGCTGAAAAGATGGGATTTGAAAATTATATCATTTACAACGGACCAGTAAAGAGCAAAGAAACATTTCTGGAAGCAGCTAGAAAAAAATGCATTTTGAATATAGATTCTAAAAGAGAAGTTAGATGGCTGTTGGAAACTGACATACCAGCAAATGTAGGAATTAGAGTTAATTTTGACTTGGAAAAATATTGCCAAAATGAATCGCAATGTGGCTGTGAAGGGGGACGATTTGGATTTTGTTATGAAAATGGCGAGTTAGAAAATATTATTTTAACTCTTGAAGGAACTAAGGCTAAGATAAAGGGACTACACTTACATTGCAGTTCAAAAACAAGAAGCTTAAATATATACAAGGCAATTGCAAATGTATGCTGTCAGATAAAGGCAAAATATAATCTGGATTTAGATTATGTTGATATCGGCGGAGGTTTTTTTGGCGGTGTGCAAGGAAAACCAGAGTTTAATGAGTATATAAAAAATGTATCTGATATATTGCAACAATGCTTTGATAAAGAAAAAACCAAATTGATTGTTGAACCAGGAATGTCATTGATTGGGGCACCGATTGATTATGTTACATCAATTATTGATGTAAAGGATACGTCATATAACAGGTTTGTTGTAACAGATGGCAGCAGAACAAATATTGATCCATTGATGAAAAAAAGTTCTTATAGCTATCA
>CAYOHM010000089.1:0-6911 GCA_964403785.1 uncultured Alistipes sp. | reverse complement strand
TTATCTCTTTGAGAACTGTGGTGCTCTTCTCGCTGCCTTTAAGCCGTACTTCTTTCTTTCCTTCATTCTTGGGTCTCTTGTTAAGAAGCCTGCCTTCTTAAGCAATGGTCTGTATTCTTCAGAATCAACCTGAAGTAATGCTCTTGAAATACCATGTCTTACGGCACCAGCCTGACCTGTAAATCCACCACCGTGAACATTTACTAATACGTCAAACTTATCTGCTGTATTTGTAAGAACTAAAGGCTGCTTAACGATAACCTTTAACGTTTCAAGACCAAAATATTCATCAAGACTTCTCTTGTTAATTGTTACATTACCTGTACCCGGTACTAAATATACTCTAGCGATACTCTTTTTTCTTCTACCTGTTCCATAGAACTTTGCGTTATTGCTCTTCTTAGCCATTGTTATTTCCTTCCTTTCGTTACCTTATTAGAATGTTAATACTTCTGGCTTCTGAGCAGCCTGTTCATGCTCTGGTCCAGCGTATACGTGAAGCTTCTTGTACATTTCTCTTCCTAAAGGTCCCTTTGGAAGCATTCCCTTAACAGCGAGCTCGATAACTCTCTCAGGCTTCTTAGCCATTAACTCTCTAAGAGTTGTTTCCTTCATTCCGCCTACATAATCTGAGTGATTGTAGTAAACCTTCTGATCTAACTTCTTACCTGAAACTTTAACCTTCTCTGCGTTGATTACGATTACATAATCACCCATATCAAGATTTGGTGTATATACAGGCTTATTCTTTCCTCTTAAAACAGATGCAACCTGTGATGATAAACGTCCTAATGTATACTGTGATGCATCAACTACATACCATTTTCTTTCTACTGAAGATGCACTAGGCATAAATGTGTTCATTGTTAACCTCCTATGAATATAACTGATTGATTATATTAAAATGCTCTCCTCCGGGGCTTTGGCTGGGAACATTTCTCTTTATTGTCACATTAAAATATTATATTATACTGACCCGTGTGTGTCAAGCATAAATTTCCATAAAATTTCTCAGTCCTTGCTGTCTGTGTACTCAATCCCTACCAGTGTAAGTCCCTGAGCCGGAGCCGTTGGACCTGCAATAGTCCTGTCACGTCCTATTAGCATTTCTTTTACCATATCCGGTGCTAATTGTCCCTTTCCCACGTTCATAAGTGTTCCTGCAATGATTCGAACCATATTGTAAAGAAAACCGTTTCCCCTGACTCTGATGATTACATATTCACCCTCACGCATTACCTGTACGGAATATATAGTTCGTATCGTGCTCTCCGCCTGAGTTTTTACACAGCAAAAGCTCTTAAAATCGTGCTCACCAACAAGGTAAGCGGCTGCCTCCTGCATCTTCACCTCATCAAGCGGCTGCCTGCAATATGTGCTGTTATACCTTGCCAGCGGCAGTTGTACCGCCCTGTTCAATATTCTGTATTCATATGTTTTTATGCAGTCACAATGCCTTGGATGAAAATCATCCTCAACCTGACATGAAGATTGTACCCGTATATCATCAGGCAGCATCGTGTTTAACGCAAGTGCAACCTTTTCCGGCGGTATTTTTGTGTCAACATCAAATACTGCCACATTTCCAAGAGCATGGACACCCGAATCCGTCCTGCTGGCACCGATTACCTTTATCTGCGTATTAAAGAGCCTGCTAAGCTGTTCATTCAAAACACCTTCAACTGTCGGTCTCTCCGGCTGTATCTGCCATCCGCAGTAGTCTGTGCCGTCATATGCGACCACCAATTTTATTCTCATATATCTTCCTTTTCCTTACATTTCAAAGCCAACCTCGGTTTTAGCTTTTCTTACCCTAAAACACAGGAAAAAGCTTCTTAAGCGCAATCATTATTCCAAGATACAAAAAAAGTGTCAGATACGCTGCTGCATCCCTCTTTTTATATTTGAGAGGCTTCATCTTGGTTCTCCCCTCACCGCCGCGGTAACATCTCGCTTCCATTGCCATTGCCAGATCATTTGCCCGCCTAAAGGCAGATATAAAAAGCGGCACCAGCAAAGGCACCATTGCCTTCACTCTCTGAATAATATTACCATTATCAAAATCCGCACCTCTTGCCGTCTGTGCCTTCATTATTTTATCCGTTTCCTCAATGAGAATCGGAATAAATCTGAGCGCAATCGACATCATCATTGATATTTCATGCACGGGCACCTTAAAAAATTTCATCCATCCAAGGCCCTTTTCCATACCGTCCGTGAGATTATTGGGTGTGGTGGTAAGCGTCAGCACTGATGCACCCACAATGAGCACCATCAGTCTTACAACCATATACAGAGCAGTTTTTATGCCTTCAACAGTTATTGTCAGTTTCCATATTGATACCACCGGGGTCCCTTCTGTCAGAAAGAGATTGAATACTGCGCTGAATACCAGAATAAACAATACTGCTTTTAAACCTTTAATCATAAATTTAAAAGGTACCTTTGACAGCCTTATTACAAAAGCAAGGAACAGTATCGCGCAGGCATAAATAGGTACACTTCGCCCGATAAACAAAGTAACCAGATACAATATTGTTCCAAAGAGCTTTACTCTCGGGTCTAATTTGTGGATTACCGAATCTGCCTGATAATATTGTCCTAACGTAATATCTCTAATCATCTAATCACCTTTAATATTGCTTTGCTCGCTTCCTCAACAGTAGTTGCGTCAAGCGGCACATCAAAGCCCTTCTTTCGCATAGCCGCCATAAGGTACGTTACCTGCGGTGCAGCAAGTCCAACTGCTTCAAGCTCCTTGTAATGCGCGAATATTTTTTTCGGGGTATCATCATACATAAGCTCACCATGGTTCATCACCAAAATTCTGCTGACGTATTTAGCTACATCCTCCATACTATGCGATACAAGTATTACGGTTATTTTGCGCTCATTTTGAAGCTGTGCAAGATAGTCGAGCAATTCATCCCTTCCCTTCGGGTCAAGACCTGCCGTCGGCTCGTCCAATATCAGCACATCCGGATTCATAGCAAGCACACCCGCTATTGCAACTCTCCTTTTCTGACCGCCTGACAATTCAAATGGTGACTGGTAATACAGATTTTCATCAAGTCCTACCTGCCTTAATGCATTAAAAGCCCTATACTCTGCTTCTGACTTGGTAAGTCCCTGATTAAGCGGTCCGAAACAAACATCCTTAAAAATATCAGTTTCAAATAATTGGTGTTCAGGATACTGAAAGACAAGCCCTACATGATTTCTTAAATCCTTCATATTGTAATCCTTATCATATATGTCCTGACCATTGTAATATATATTTCCGGAGGTTGCCTTCGTCAGACCATTTAAATGCTGTATTAATGTTGATTTTCCGGAGCCGGTGTGTCCTATCAGCCCGACAAATTCACCATCTTCAATTGCAAAGCTTACATTCTTTAATGCATACACCTGCTGACCTGAGCCCTGGTCATATACATATGTTATTTTATCTGCGATAATTGACATATAATCTCAACAAACTCCTCTATATCAATGATTCCATCCGGAATACTTATTCCCTGTTTCTGTAATTCATACGCTACCTGCGTAACCTGCGGTACATCTAAGCGGAGCTTCTTTAATTCCTCAACATGTGAAAAAACCTCCTTCGGAGTTCCATCCATTACCACAGTTCCATCATCCATTACTATAACACGGTCTGCTCCAACAACTTCATCCATATAGTGTGTTATGAGTATTACCGTGACATTTTCTTTATTATTCAAATCATGAAGTGTTTTTATGACCTCTCTGCGGCCATTGGGGTCAAGCATTGCCGTCGGCTCATCAAGAACAATACATTTAGGCTTCATAGCAACGATGCCCGCTATCGCAATGCGCTGTTTTTGTCCTCCCGACAGCCGGTTTGGCGAAGCCTTGCTAAATTCTGTCATTCCCACAGCTTCAAGGGCAAAGCGAACTCTTTCCCATATCTGTTCCGTAGGAACACCCATATTTTCCGGTCCAAATCCTACATCCTCTTCTACAATCGAACCTATTATCTGGTTATCAGGGTTCTGGAATACCATTCCTACACTCTGTCTGATATCCCAGAGCTTATCCTCATCAGTGGTATCCATTCCGTCAATCCACACCGTACCCTCCGTCGGTACAAGAAGTGAGTTCAAATGTTTTGCAAATGTTGATTTACCTGAACCGTTATGTCCGAGTACTGCAACAAAATCTCCCTGTGAAATGCTCAGATTCATATTTTTTACTGCATTTACGATTCCGTCTACGTTTCCCTCTTCATCTCTTCGTATATAATCAAATGATAAATTCTCTGTTTTAACGATATCCAAGCGTTTCACTTCCCTTCCTAATAAAGAATACATTTCTCATTATTCTATCATTGTTTATTCACATATGCAATTACAAAAATAAGGGTTGTATGTCCGACATACAACCCTTTTTATTGATATAAATTATACTAATTCAATCTGAACTAACATAGCAGCATCGCCCTTACGAAGACCAAGCTTTGTAATTCTTGTATAACCACCCTTGCGGTCAGCATACTTTGGTGCGATTTCATCAAATAACTTAGCAGGCAAATCTGCCTTCTTGGTATTTTTCTTTCTTCCTGCTGCTTCTGTAGGAACTTCTGTTACAGGATACAATGTTTCAAGCATCAATCTTCTTGCATGAAGTCTTGAAGGTAAATCCTTCTTAATTGTCTTTTCTACATTGTCATATACTGTAACCTTCTTACCGTCAACAACTTCCTTAACTCTCTTACCGTTAGCATCCTTACGTGCAACCTTTGCAGTTACAGTAACTGTCTCGAAGTTATCCTTCTCCTTTACAGCTAAGGTGATAAGCTTTTCAACCTGCTTACGGATTTCCTTTGCTCTAGCTTCTGTTGTTACTATCTTACCATTATAAATTAAAGCTGTTACCTGATTTCTAAGTAATGCTTTTCTAGGCTTTGATGCTTTTCCAAGCTTTCTATACATTGCCATTTTAAATTTCCTCCCATATTGTGGAACATATTTCTATGCTCATCGGTCTTATTAGAATATGTTGGTTTACGCTTACTCTTCGTTGGAGTTGAGTGATAAACCAAGTTCTTTTAACTTTGCAAGTACTTCCTCCAATGACTTACGTCCAAGGTTACGCACCTTCATCATATCGTCAGAGGTTCTGCTGCAAAGTTCTTCTACCGTATTGATTCCTGCTCTCTTTAAGCAGTTATGTGAACGAACTGAAAGTTCAAGCTCATCAATACTCATTTCAAGCACTTTCTCTTTCTCGTTGTCTTCCTTCTCAACCATCACGTCAACTGACTTGGCATTCTCCGAAAGATCAATAAAAAGACTTAAATGCTCGCTCAATACCTTTGCAGCAAGGCTTACTGCCTCGTCCGGTGCCAAGGTACCGTTTGTATATACATCTAAAGTAAGCTTATCATAATCAGTAATCTGGCCAACACGCGTGTTAGCAACTGATAAATTTACTCTTTCAACAGGTGTGTAGATAGAATCGATAGAAATTACGCCAACAGGCATATTCTCCGTCTTGTTCTTGTCAGAACTAACGTATCCGCGACCTTTCGTGATTGTCAGCTCCATAAAGAGCTTGCAATCTGCGCCACCGTTTAATGTGGCAATTACCTGGTCTGGATTAATAATCTCGATGTCTGAATCAACCTGAATATCTGCACCGGTAACAACACCCTCACGTCCTGAGACTTCAATGTATGCTGTCTTTGGCTCGTTTGAATCGCTGTTATTCTTAATTGCTAGTTCCTTGATATTCATAATAATTTCAGTAACATCTTCCTTAACGCCAGGAATTGAACTGAACTCATGTAATACGCCATCAATCTTAATCTGGCTTACAGCAGCGCCTGGTAATGAAGAAAGCATAATTCTTCTGAGTGAGTTACCAAGTGTTGTGCCATAGCCTCTCTCTAATGGCTCTACAACAAATTTTCCATACTTCTTGTCTTCAGAGATCTCTGCGATCTCAATTTTGGGTTTCTCGAAATCGAACACTATAAGCCCCTCCTTTTGGGTATGGTATGTTGATTAATCCTTATGGATTATTTTGAATACAACTCGACGATAAGCATCTCGTTAACAGGAACATCTATCACTTCTCTTGAAGGCAAATTCTTTACAATACCCTTAAGATTCTCTGCATCTGCATCAAGCCATTCCGGTACAACTCTTCCTGCAGTTGCATCCAAAGCTTCCTTATATCTTACAGAAGCCTTTGACTTTTCTCTGATTTCGATTGTATCACCGGCCTTGATTAAGTATGATGGAATGTTGATGCACTTTCCATTTACTAATACATGCTTGTGGTCTACAATCTGTCTTGCTTCCTTTCTTGTTCTGGCAAAACCTAAACGGAAAACTACATTGTCAAGTCTTCTCTCAAGAAGAATCATGAGGTTCTCACCTGTCATACCCTTCTGCTGTTCAGCCTTCTCGTAGTAGTTTCTGAAAGGCTTTTCAAGTACACCGTAGATGAACTTAGCCTTCTGCTTTTCTCTAAGCTGTAAGCCGTATTCACTTGTCTTCTTGCCGGCAATTCTTGACTTTCTATTTGATTTCTTATTAACTCCTAAATAAAATGGATCTAAATCAAGTGATCTACATCTCTTTAAAACAGGAACTCTGTTTATAGCCATCTTAACTGCACCTCCTATTAAACTCTTCTACGCTTTGGTGGACGACATCCGTTGTGTGGAACCGGAGTTACATCCTTAATACTTACAACTTCAAGACCGCAAGCCTGAAGAGCACGGATTGCTGCTTCTCTGCCTGAACCTGGTCCCTTAACCATAACATCTACGGACTTTAATCCGTGTACCAAAGCTGCCTTTGTAGCAGTCTCTGCTGCCATCTGAGCTGCATAAGGAGTAGATTTCCTTGAACCTCTAAATCCAAGACCACCAGCACTTG
>CAYOHM010000088.1:0-7055 GCA_964403785.1 uncultured Alistipes sp. | reverse complement strand
TTATCAGATGATGATTATAAAACTGTTATAGAGGTTAAGGATTCGAGCATATTATTTGAAGGGCGTAATAAAGCCATGTTGGAAAATCTTGGCATTAACTTTGATGAAATGGGAGATTGCAATTTAATTATAATTGAGAATGGAACAAGTAATATCTCATATGAGAATGTGCTTTATGAATTAACAGAAAATAACGAAAGAATTCGGATAACTGTAATGAGTAAAACAACAGGTGAAGTGATAGATATAAAAACGTTCTAAATAATAGCGCTAAAAAAATCATAATGTAACACTTGACAAGTATTTTCATATAATATACAATAAGCTCGTTAAAACATTATCAATTAATTAACAATTACCGTAGAACGGTTAAGGAGGACATTATGAGCAAAACAGAGACACAGGCTCCTGAGATTGTAGACAGCCTTGAAGCTTTGACAGCCAGGATGAAGCAGATTAGAGAAGCACAGGCTAAGTTTGCAACATTTACACAGGAACAGGTTGACAAAATTTTCCTTGCAGCGGCTACAGCGGCAAATCAGGCAAGAATTCCTCTTGCCAAGATGGCGGTTGAAGAAACTGGAATGGGTATCGTGGAAGATAAAGTTATCAAGAATCACTACGCAGCAGAATATATTTATAATGCATACAAGGATACGAAGACCTGCGGTGTTATTGAAAGAGATGAATCTTTCGGAATCACCAAGGTTGCAGAGCCAATCGGACTTATTGCAGCGGTTATTCCTACAACAAACCCGACCTCTACGGCTATATTTAAGACACTTATTTGTTTAAAGACCAGAAATGGTATTATTATAAGCCCGCATCCGCGTGCTAAGAAATCAACAATAGCAGCAGCCAAGGTTGTTCTTGATGCAGCAGTTGCAGCAGGCGCACCGGAGGGCATAATCGGATGGATTGATGTACCATCGCTTGAACTTACGAATGAGGTTATGAAAAACTCAGACTGTATACTTGCAACAGGCGGTCCGGGTATGGTTAAGGCAGCATACTCCTCAGGAAAGCCGGCACTCGGTGTTGGCGCAGGCAATACACCGGTCGTAGTCGATGAAACAGCGGATATACTTATGACCGTAAGCTCGATAATTCATTCAAAAACCTTTGATAATGGTATGATTTGTGCATCTGAACAGTCAGTCATTGTCGATGAGAAGATTTATGATGAGGTTAAGGCAGAGTTCATTAAGAGGGGCTGTCATGTATGCAACAGGCAGGAAACGCAGAAGCTTCGCAATACAATTCTTGTAAACGGAGCGCTTAATGCCAAGATTGTCGGACAGAAGGCAGCCACGATTGCAAGGCTTGCAGGCTTTGAAGTGCCTGAGACGACAAAGGTGCTTATCGGTGAGGTTAAGTCCGTGGATATTTCCGAGGAATTTGCTCACGAGAAATTATCACCGGTACTTGCAATGTATAAGTCAAAGAATTTCGAGGATGCCATTGCCAAGGCAGAAAGACTTGTAGCTGACGGCGGATATGGACACACCTCATCACTTTATATAAACGTAGCTACGGGTGCAGACAAGATTGCATTATTCCAGGAGGCAATGAAGACGTGCCGTATAGTTATCAATACACCTTCGTCACACGGCGGCATAGGTGATCTTTATAACTTCGGTATGAAGCCATCTCTTACGCTTGGATGTGGTTCATGGGGCGGTAACTCAGTATCAGAGAATGTCGGAGTTAAGCACTTAATCAATATCAAGACAGTAGCGGAGAGGAGAGAGAATATGCTGTGGTTTAGAGCACCTGAGAAGGTTTATTTCAAGAAGGGATGTTTGCCGGTTGCATTAAAGGAGCTTGGCGCAATGGGTAAGAAGAAGGCATTTGTTGTTACCGATTCCTTCCTTTATAAGAACGGATACACAAAGATAGTCACAGATCAGTTAGATGCAATGGGAATCCAGCATACAACCTTCTATAATGTAGCACCGGATCCGTCACTTAGCTGTGCAAAGGAAGGCGCAAAGCAGATGACGGCATTTGAACCTGACTGCATTATTGCAATCGGCGGCGGTTCAGCAATGGACGCAGGTAAGATAATGTGGGTACTGTATGAGCATCCGGAAGCAGACTTTATGGATATGGCAATGCGTTTTATGGATATTCGTAAGAGAGTGTACACATTCCCTAAGATGGGAGAGAAGGCATACTTCGTAGCTGTTCCTACATCTTCAGGTACAGGTTCGGAGGTTACGCCTTTCGCAGTTATCACGGATGACACAACGGGTCATAAGTATCCGCTTGCTGATTATGAATTACTTCCAAAGATGTCAATTATTGATGCGGATATGATGATGAATCAGCCTAAGGGACTTACTGCAGCATCCGGTATTGACGCTTTGACACACGCATTGGAGGCTTATGCATCAATAATGGCTACGGATTATACGGACGGTCTTGCACTTAAGGCAATGAAGAATATATTCAAATATCTTCCTTCAGCTTATGAAAATGGTGCAAATGATGCTATTGCAAGGGAGAAAATGGCAGATGCGTCAACACTCGCAGGTATGGCATTTGCAAATGCTTTCCTCGGTGTATGCCACTCAATGGCTCATAAGCTCGGTGCATGGCACCATCTTCCTCATGGAGTAGCAAATGCGCTTCTTATCACGGAGGTAATGAGATATAATGCGGCAGATGTACCGCCAAAGATGGGAACCTTCTCACAGTATCAGTATCCGCATACCTTTGAAAGATATATAGAATGTGCTGATTTCCTTGGAATTCAGGGCAAAAACGATAAAGAGAAATTTGAGAATTTCATCAAGGCGATAGAAGACTTAAAGGCAAGGGTTGGAATTAAAAAGACTATTAAGGATTACGGAGTAGACGAAAAGTACTTCCTTGATAATCTTGATGCAATGGTCGAGCAGGCATTTGACGATCAGTGTACGGGAGCTAACCCAAGATATCCGCTGATGAGCGAGATTAAAGAGATGTATCTCAAGGCTTACTACGGTAAGTAATTGAATTGATAATGTTTAGGAAAATCCGGCGTGAAAATGCCGGATTTTTCATATATTGAAAAGGAAGTCGGTTTTTGTTATAATCTCAATATATGTATGGTGAGCTTGCGAGGCCAAGGAGTGAGTATTTAGTGAAGCTTAATGAGATACCAAGAGAATCGGAAATCGTGTTGACCGTGAAGGACAGCTCCACAACGCTTGATTTTCGTACTCATGTGAGGGATGTAATAGGAGAAAACGGAATATGGGTTGACATCATCAAGGATGGCAAAGGACGGACCGTCAATTTTACGGGGATGCCTGTTTCGCTGTCATACGCAAGGGGAAACGCGCAGCCGATAGTCTGGAGTATGGTTGCGGTTAAGCTCCTTAAGGTGGGAGGAGAACTAAGACAGGCAATAGTTACCTCCGTTGACGGTGAAGCCTATAACAGAAGACGTGTATACAGACAGAAGATTAATCTTCCGGGTACTGTTGATTACGGCATTGACCAGGAGGATGTATTGGTGCGTGATGTCGGCTCGACAGGTTTTTCCTTTATAAGCAGCGGTAACGGCATAAAGCATGGGACAAGCATTATGGTGGTTCTGTCATATCCGGATGGTGAGGCGCAGATTACGCTTAACGGCAAGATTGTCCGTGTTCAGGATATGGAGGACGGCGGGGTTTGCTATGGCTGTAAGTTTATCGGAAGGACGGACCTTCTTAACAAGTATATTCGCAGAAAGAAACGAGAAGAAAAAGGATGAATTATATTGTATTGGATTTGGAATGGAACCAGTGTCCTTCAGGTAAGGAATTCGAAATCAAACAGCTTCCCTTTGAGATAATTGAAATCGGTGCGGTAAGGCTTGATGAAGATATGAATGAAACGGGTACTTTCCACAAGCTTATCAATCCAAAGGTATACAGGGAGCTCCATTTTATGACCAGACAGATTGTCAATGTCACAATGGAGGATTTAAGAAAGGGCGAGTCCTTCGAAGCTGCAATGAAGGAATTTATGAGCTGGTGCGGTGAGGAATATATTTTCTGCACATGGGGCAGTATGGACCTGATTGAGCTTCAGCGCAATATCAAATATTTTGGCTTGGAGGCGCTTAGTGACAAGCCGTTTAAATTTTATGACATACAGAAGTTTTTTTCGCTTCTTTATGAGGACGGTAAGCTAAGACGCACACTACATTATGCAGCGGATTATCTGGGTATGGACGAGAAGCTGGAGTTTCATAGTGCTCTAAATGATGCTGTTTATACCGCGCAGATAATAAAGCGCATAGATTTTGAGAGCATAAAGAAAAATTATTCAATCGACTGCTACAACATTCCCAGAACCGCAAAGGAAGAGATTCATGCGGTATTTGACACTTATGAGAAATACATCTCAAGAGGGTTTAACACCAAGGAAGAACTCCTTTCGGACAAAGAGGTGAGGTCGATTGAGTGTTATATATGCCACAAAAAATGCAGGAGTAAGGTGCGCTGGTTTACCAACAATACCAGAACGTATCACGCACTCGCGATTTGCAAGGAGCATGGCTTGTTAAAGAGCAAAATACGTGTAAAACAGGCGGAAAATGATTTACACTACGCAGTAAAGACCACCAAGCTTGTGGATGAGGCAGGCGCCCAAAAGGTTTATGACAAGAAAAAAGCGCTAAGACAGAAACGCAGGAGGAGAAGAAGCTAATCGATTATATACTGCCCTGCATAGGTATTAACGAAGAAATCCTTATCATATACGAGAACCCTGTAACCATTCCAGTTGTATACCTCCTCGCCGCAGGCTACCATTGGGGTGTCTTTAAAATTCTCATAAATATCCTCATTAAGCAATAGGAAAATCTGTGAATTAGCCACATTTTCCCATGTGGCGCGGTGCTGGTACTTTTTGAAGGTGAGCCAGCCCTGAAACTGATATATGTCTGAGTCTGAAATATTAACACATTCAATTCTTCCATCCGACAATTCGTTCAAAACGCCCGTATTCCAATAGGTTGTAAGCCCGAAGGTAAGGTCATTATCCTCAAGGAAAGCCGCAAGCTCCTTGCAGGGAGCGTTAAGGTCCTGTGTTATGCAGTAGAAGCCGGATGCAATTCCGCTTACATTCATTGAAAAAACAAGCACAAAAGCAGTAAGACAGTGGAAATAAATTTTCATTCTTTCTGCATCATTTATATACATTGCAATGCATGGCGCAAGTAAAATCAATGTCGGCATATAAAATCTCGGCACATAGGTTCCGGCAAGGCAGACAAATATAAAAGTATTTATCAGCATTGAGGAGATAAATATAAGCAGCATAAAACGGCAGTTGTCCGAAAGGCTGCGGTATGAACGTATGAGAGTAACCACAACGATAACCAATGTGATAAACATAAAAAATGCCGTGACGGATGCAGCACCGTGAAAGGACTTAAGCTCTGAAAAATCATAGTAGCCGAAAAGCCTTAAAATTCCGATAGTAAGGTAATCCACCCTCTCGATAACCCCGGTGTCATCAAGTATATTAAGGAGTAAATCATTGGTTTCTCCCACCGACGCAAATCGGGTTAATATTGTGGCGTTGCAGATAAATCCGATGCCGCAGGCAAAAAAGCAGGCAGCCGGCGCAAAAAGGCTGCGGTCAGGCCGGGTGTTTTCGATAACAATTTTAAATATAGCGCAAACCAGCACAGGAAGTGCAAGGGCAGCGATATAACGTATTCCGCAAAGACCGGCATAAAAGCTTACTCCGATAAGCAGTATGAAAAGCAGCTTATTAAAGGAGTCCCTCACCCTAAGAATCAATCCCAGACATATAAAAATAACCACAAAATGAGGCATATAGGAATTGCCTATGTGAACAATGTTCAGATACTCTGCCGAGTATGGAATAAAAAGGAATAATGAAGACAGATAAACACTTCTGTCTGAAAGCTTAAGCGGCTTCATTGCAAAAAGATACGAAAAAAGCAAAAACAAAAAAAACACAAGATTAGTAAGCGTTCTGACAAGGGTCCAGGAATTAAAAAACTTAAAGAAAAACAAAGCAACTATCTGGGTATACAAAATGCGTATTTCAGTAGAGTAGTACCACTGAAATGTAAAAATCCTGTTTGTTTTAGAAAGCTCCCTGGCAAGAACAAGCTCAGCAGACATATCGGAATTGATTATGTGTGATGAGCAAAAAAAGTTAAGCAAAGTCAGGGCAAAAATCCAGACCATTGTCGGAGTAAGGTATAAAAAATTGTGTATTTTAAAGCTGTTCTTGAATTTCTCCGTAAAATTATGCATAATGCCTCCGCGTGTAAATTATCTGACTGCAATCAGCTTATGAATTGGGCTGCCGAGCTTAGAAAAACGCATCTCGTACTCTGTCATAACATTTCCCTCATTGAGAATGGCGTCTTTATGAAGGTCATAGGTGTGGGCCTTAAGCGTCCAGCCGGCATTTTGAACCTCCTCAAGCGAGAAGTCAAATAATAGGCGGTTATCTGTTTTAAAATGAACTTCGCCGTCCTTCTTGAGAATTATATCATATCTTGCAAAAAATTCCTTTGAAGTAAGACGTCTTTTGGCGTGGCGGTCCTTTGGCCACGGGTCGGAGAAATTAAGGTAAATAAGCTCAACGCTGTCGGGTTTAAAAATATTTGTAATATTTTCAGCATCCATACGGATGAACTTAAGGTTCTCAAGCGCAAGCTCATTTTGCTTCTCCACCGCACGTATGAGTACGCTGGAGTATTTCTCTATACCTATATAATTAATGTCGGGATTTTGCTGGGCGAGAGTGGTGATGAACATACCCTTTCCCATCCCGATTTCGATATGTACAGGGTTATCATTTCCGAAAACCTCACTCCAATCAATGAATTCCTGTGGGTCAGCAAATACATATTCGCTGCTGACCATTGTTTCTCTGGCACCTTTGACATTTCTAAGCCGCATAATCAATCTCCCATTATAAATATTCCAGAATTAGGTAATTGAGAAGTTGTGGCAGGCGCAGGTATATGGTGGGCGGTTATAAGGCACGTTTGCACTAAGAGTTCGCACGCAGCGGTACATAAGGCAGCA
>CAYOHM010000087.1:0-7319 GCA_964403785.1 uncultured Alistipes sp. | reverse complement strand
AGGGTGGTAAGCTTGCCGGTGATGCAGGTGCAGGCGAAATCCTTCTTCTTGATGTTACACCGCTTTCACTTTCAATCGAAACAATGGGCGGCGTTGCAACAAGACTTATCGAGAGAAATACGACTATTCCTACAAAGAAGAGTCAGGTATTCTCAACAGCAGAGGATAACCAGACAGCAGTAGATATCAATGTAGTACAGGGTGAGCGTCAGTTCGCAAGGGATAACAAGTCACTCGGACATTTCAGACTTGACGGAATCCTGCCTGCAAAGCGTGGTGTTCCACAGATTGAGGTTACATTCGATATTGATGCAAACGGTATTGTAAATGTATCTGCCAAGGATTTAGGAACAGGTAAGGAGCAGCATATTACAATCACCTCTGGCTCAAATATGTCGGATGAGGATATAGATAAGGCAGTTAAGGAAGCAGCTGAGTATGAAGCTCAGGATAAGAAGCGTAAGGAAGGCATTGATGCGAGAAATGATGCGGATGCAATCTACTTCCAGACACAGAAGGCTCTTGAGGAGGTAGGAGATAAGCTTGACGCTTCCGCTAAGGCAGAGGTTGAGGCTGATATGGCTTCGCTCAAGGAAGTGCTTGATAAGACATCTCCGGATTCAGTTAGCGATGACCAGATAGAGCAGTTAAAGTCCGGCAGGGAAAAGCTTATGAACAGTGCACAGAAATTGTTCGAGCAGCTCTATTCACAGCAGGCAGCGGGTGCACAGGGCGCAGGTCCGGATATGGGAGGCTTCACAGGCGGCGCAGGCGAGAGCAAGGGCGCAGCAGATGATGGTGTTGTTGACGGAGATTACCGTGAGGTATAATTTCTTATAAAATAATCTACTAAGCTAAGGTAATAGCTTTTGCCTTAGCTTAGTTTAGTGCAGGTAGTTACGAGGAGTTTAAAATGGCTGATAAAAGAGACTATTATGAGGTTCTGGGTGTAAGTAAGGATGCGGATGATGCAGCACTTAAAAAGGCATACAGGCAGTTAGCAAAAAAATATCATCCGGATATCAATCCCGGAGATAAAGAAGCTGAGGCAAAATTCAAAGAGGCCTCGGAGGCGTATGCGGTACTTAGCGACCCACAGAAGCGCCAGCAGTATGACCAGTTTGGACATGCGGCCTTTGATGGCGGAGCAGGTGCAGGCGGTGCAGGCTTTGAATTTAATATGGATGATATATTTAGCATGTTTGGCGATATGGGCTTTGGAGGCTTTGGAGGCTTCGGCGGTTCGTCATCAAGGCGGAATGGTCCTATGCGCGGTGCGACACTTCGTACTTCTGTGAGAATTACCTTTGAGGAATCCGTAAAGGGTGTTGAGAAGGAAATTGAAATTGCATATAAGGACGAATGCAGCAAATGTCATGGCTCGGGTGCAAAGGAAGGCACTTCTCCTGTTACCTGTACGAGATGTAATGGTACCGGAAGGATTGTAACGACGCAGCAGACGATTTTCGGTATGTCGCAGGTTCAGACCACATGTCCTGAATGTAACGGCAAGGGTAAGGTTATTAAGCAGAAGTGTCCGGAATGTTATGGAACGGGTTATATTGCAACAAAGAAAAAAATAGCAATAGATATTCCGGCAGGCATTGATGACGGACAGAGCATTAAAATCTCCGGCAAGGGAGATCCTGGAACAAATGGAGGACCAAGGGGCGACCTGCTTGTTGAGGTTCGTGTTTCTGCCAACCCTAAATTCGAAAGAAATGAGTTTGATGTATTCTCAGAAGTGCCGATTAGCTTTGCTACGGCAGCTCTCGGCGGAGAAATCAAGATTGAAACGATAGATGGCGCGGTTATGTATGATGTTAAACCGGGAACGCAGTCGCATACCAAGGTAAGGCTTCGCGGAAAGGGATTCCCTACAATCCGAAATAAGCAGGTGAGGGGTGACCATTATGTGACACTTATTGTTACCGTTCCTGAGAAAATGAACGAAGCCCAGAAGGAGGCGCTGCGGGCATTTGATGCGGCGATGAACGGTTCTGCGCAGCCGGCTGACGCCAAAAAGAAAAAAGGTATTTTTAAATAGCTTTAAATATTGATTTTTGAGATGAACTTTTATAATATAATTTTATAAAAGTTCATTTTTTGTTTGGAGGTATATATATGATTAATATTCCACAAATTAAGCTGGGTATTGTGTCGGTAAGCAGGGACTGTTTTCCTATGTCCTTATCGGAAACGAGGAGGAAGGCGGTAGTTGAGGCATATACGGCGAAATATGGAGAAATCTATGAGTGTCCGGTTTGTATTGAAAATGAAACACATATGCTGGCTGCTTTGGAGGCTGTGAACAAGGCAGGCTGCGATGCACTCGTTATTTATCTTGGTAATTTTGGACCGGAGACATCGGAAACGCTGCTGGCTAAGAAATTCGACGGACCGGTTATGTTTGTTGCAGCGGCGGAGGAAACGGGAAATAATCTTATATCGGGACGCGGGGATGCCTATTGCGGTATGTTAAATGCAAGCTATAACCTGAAGCTTCGTAATGTGAAGGCATATATTCCTGAATATCCTGTCGGAACTGCGGACGAGTGCGCCGATATGATTCATGAGTTTGAACCGATTGCAAGGACAATAGTGGGTCTTAATAATCTTAAGGTCATTTCCTTCGGACCAAGACCACAGGATTTTCTGGCGTGCAATGCACCGATTAAGCAGTTGTATAACCTTGGAATAGAGATTGAGGAAAATTCTGAGCTGGATTTATTTGAAAGCTTTAACAGACACGCAGGGGATGAGAGGATTCCCGAGGTGATAAAGAGCATGGAGGCAGAGCTGGGTGCGGGCAACAAAAAGCCGGAAATCCTTCCGAAGCTTGCACAGTATGAGCTGACATTACTGGACTGGGTGAAGGAGCATATGGGCTCAAGAAAATACGCATGTATTGCCGGAAAATGCTGGCCTGCATTTCAGACACAGTTTGGCTTCGTGCCGTGCTATGTGAATTCAAGATTGACGGCAATGGGTATTCCTGTGTCCTGTGAGGTGGATATTTACGGCGCAGTAAGCGAATTTATCGGAACTGTCATAAGCAATGATACAGTGACATTGCTTGACATTAACAACACGGTCCCGAAGGATTTGTATGATGCAGATATTAAGGGTAAATTTGACTATACCTTAAAGGATACCTTTATGGGCTTCCATTGTGGAAATACATCAGCAGGAAAGCTTTCCTTCTGTGAAATGAAATATCAGTTAATTATGGCACGTTCACTTCCAAAGGAGGTAACACAGGGTACTCTTGAAGGTGATATTGTGCCGGGTGATATTACGTTTTTCAGGCTTCAGAGCAGTGCAGACGCGAAACTTGCAGCTTATGTGGCACAGGGTGAGGTACTTCCGGTGGCAACCCGTTCATTCGGTGCGATAGGAATATTTGCAATTCCACAAATGGGAAGATTCTATCGCCATGTCCTTGTGGAAAAAAATTTCCCGCATCACGGAGCAGTTGCGTTCGGACATTACGGCAGGACATTGTTTGAGGTGTTTAAATATCTCGGAGTGGAGGAAATCGGGTTTAACCAGCCGAAGGGAATGCTTTATAAGACTGAAAATCCGTTTGTATCACTATAAGGAGGAGTTATGCTGTATATCGGAATTGACCTGGGTACATCGGCGGTTAAGCTTTTGCTGATGGACGAGAAGGGTAGTATTAAGAATATTGTTTCCAAGGAATACCCGCTTATATTCCCCCAAGAGGGATGGTCGGAGCAGAATCCATGTGACTGGTATGATGCTGTCATTGCAGGATTAAAAGAGCTGACTGCTGTCTGTGACAGAAAGCAGATACGCGCATTGAGCGTCGGCGGACAGATGCACGGACTTGTGCTTTTGGATGACAGGGATAATGTCATTCGTCCGGCAATACTGTGGAATGACACAAGAAGCTTTAAGGAGTGCGAGTATCTTAACAATGTAATAGGCAGGAAAAAGCTTTCACAATATACGGCGAATATCGCATTTGCGGGCTTTACCGCACCGAAGCTTTTGTGGGTCCGTGAAAATGAGCCGGAGAATTTTAAGAAAATCAATAAAATAATGCTGCCGAAGGATTATATTGCATACAGGCTTACCGGTGTCTTTTCAACAGAACCGTCGGATGCATCGGGAACGCTTTTCTTTGATGTAAAGAAACGGGACTGGTCTGAGGAAATGCTTGAAATCTGTGGTATTAACAGAAATGTGCTTCCTAAAATTTACGAAAGCTATGAAATAACCGGAAAGCTGAAGCCTGAGCTTGCAAAGGAGCTTGGTGTAGGCTTGGATACTGTTCTGGCTGCCGGAGCAGGCGATAATGCAGCTGCGGCTGTCGGAACCGGAACGGTTGGTGACGGAAATTGTAATATTTCACTCGGAACCTCTGGAACTATTTTCATAAGCAGCGACAGATTTTTGTCGGATGAAAATAATGCACTCCATTCCTTTGCACACGCAGACGGCGGATATCATCTTATGGGCTGTATGCTTAGTGCGGCCTCCTGCAGCAGGTGGTGGATGGAGGAGATTCTTAAGACCTCGGACTACGCAAAGGAGCAGGAGAGGATAGAAGGACTTGGGGAAAATAATGTATTTTTCCTTCCGTACCTGATGGGTGAGCGCTCGCCCCACAATGACCCGCTTGTGCGCTCTGCATTTATCGGGATGAGTATGGATACCTCGAGAGAAAAAATGACACAGGCGGTATTGGAGGGAGTGGCATTCGGACTTAGGGATTCACTGGAGATTGCAAGAGGACAGGGACTTGTGATTACGAAAAGCAAAATCTGCGGAGGCGGTGCAAAGAGCCTGCTTTGGAAAAATATTATTTCAAATGTGCTTAATCTTGAGCTGGAAATAATCGAGGCACAGGAGGGAGTTGCACTTGGAAGCGCCATTCTGGCAGCAGTTGCATGCGGGGAGTATGCATCGGTAAAGGAGGCGGCAAACACGGTTGTGAAGGTTATAGATACGGTGAAGCCGCAGAAGAAGCTGGTTTTAAAATACCAGAAAAGGTACGAGGAATTTGTGAAAATTTATCCCGCAGTGAAAGATTTGTATAAAAATTAAAATCAAGGAGAACTAATATGAAATTTTTTATTGATACAGCAGATGTAGACGAAATAAGAATTGCAAATGATATGGGAGTTATATGTGGAGTTACGACAAATCCTTCCCTGATTGCAAAGTCAGGACGTGATTTTAATGAGGTTATCAGGGAAATCGCCTCAATAGTGGACGGACCAATCAGCGGTGAAGTTAAGGCTGACACCGAGGATGCAGAAGGAATGATTAAAGAGGGCAGGGAAATTGCAGCTATTCATCCGAATATGGTGGTTAAGATTCCGATGACTGTGGAGGGGCTTAAGGCAACTAAGGTTCTCTCGTCAGAAGGAATCAAGGTAAATGTGACACTGATTTTTTCGGCAAATCAGGCATTGCTTGCTGCCAGGGCAGGAGCAGCATATGTATCTCCATTTCTGGGAAGACTGGATGATATTTCGCAGCCGGGAGTTGGGCTGATTGAGGATATTGCCGCTATCTTCTCCAATTATGACCTTAAAACACAAATAATCTGTGCAAGTATAAGAAATCCTATTCATGTAACTGATTGTGCACTGGCAGGTGCGGATATTGCAACGGTTCCGTACAAAATAATTGAGCAGATGGTTCATCATCCTCTGACGGATGCCGGAATTGCTAAATTCAAGGCAGATAGTGCCGTCTAACCTGACAATGGATATATGACAGATATAAAAGTAAACAGAAAAGGAAGGCAGCAGTATGATAAACAGTATTCCGGTACCGGGCGAGTTTTACAGACATTTTAAAAATAAATATTATCAGATACTAAACATAGCTATCCATTCGGAAACGAAGGAGAAAATGGTTGTATATCAGGCACTGTATGATGATTTTAGTGTTTATGTAAGACCTCTTGATATGTTTATAAGCGAAGTGGACCATCTTAAGTACCCGGATGTGGAGCAGACGTTCAGATTTGAGAAGGTTTCGGCAGAGGAAATAAAAGAGCATTACGCCTGTAAAGCAGGAGAAAAAGTAAAAGAACAAACAGAAGAAAAAAAAGAAGAAAAAAAAGAAGAAAAATCATATAGTGAAAAACAGCCTGACCCGATACTTATGGAGTTTCTGGATATCAATGGAATGAATGAAAAAGCAAAATTTCTGTCAGAGAATAAGAAGAAACTTAATGATGAGCTGATAAATGCGATGGCAGCCTCGCTTGATGTAACAGTTCCTGACGGACCGATAGAGCTTCGTTACTCTTCGCTGAGGACATGTATACAAACAAAAGCCAAATATGAGATAAACCGATTAAGGTGATTATCAAGAACATCCAAAAAAGTCAGCCTGTGTTTTACAGGCTGACTTCGTCATTATTAATCTCTTCAAAAATCTTCTGGATATCAACCCTGCCGGCATTGAGGTGGTCGGTGGATAAAAGTCTTATTACAATTCTTTCAAAGGCAATGCTCAGCGCCACCGTCACTATCGTCCATGCAAAAACCGAAGCAACATCAGCATTGTCACGTGCAACATAGAGCATACTTCCGATGGACTGCTTCGTCATTCCCAAAAACTGGGCAATTATTCCCGATTTCCAGCACATATTGCTCGCTCTGTGACAACCGCTTAAATAATCAGGCATTGCCACGGGCTGGTAAAGGAAAATCATTTTCTTGAAAAGAGGCATTTTGATGGAGCGTGCACGCTCAAGGTAGTGCTGGTCACTCTTTTTAAGACCTGTGAGAGTATGCTTATAAATCACAGGAAATGAAAGGAATATACCAACCTCAAATGCGAGTGCCGAAGATTTTGTCCACATAATTGCCAGAATTGTGAAGGTAATCATCGGAATATACCTGAAAAAATCAATCACAGGTGTCAGCCAGAAATTCACTTTTTCGTTAAAATAGGCAGCATACCCCAGAAGCGTTCCCAAGACAAGCGAGGTGATAAAGCCGAGAGCAATTCCCGAAAAGGTGGTCCAGACTGCTATATAAAAGTCCAAATGCAGCATTTGCTGCACCAAAGTAATTATGGTCTCACATGGACCTGCAAATGGAATCATATCGCGGACAAGCAGTGATATAAGCTGCCACACAGCCATCCAAATCATAAATCTTAATACTTTGATAAGCCATTTATTTTTCATGTAACACATCCTTATGCTTTGTAGGTGTATCGGTTATAGTATCATTTTATATGAATTGCGGCGCATATACAAGATATTAATCGTTAGAAATACATGGATATTGCCTTTTGCAGAAATGGAAATTTAATGGAAAGGAATT
>CAYOHM010000086.1:0-7634 GCA_964403785.1 uncultured Alistipes sp. | reverse complement strand
AAATAAACAATTCACTCTGAATAATAAATCCAAAACACAATATAAGAAATAGTAGTGCTGTTTTTGTAAATTTCATATAATTTCTACTTTTTGTGGTACAGAGAACTAAGTCATTATCCCACTTTCATCAATAATCCTAACCACTTCATTTATCGTTTCTGTCGGAAGCACAAGTGCAAATCTTACATAGCCCTCTCCCAGACTTCCGAAAGAGCTGCCCGGTGTGCAAATAACTCCTGTTTTGTCCATAAGCTCCATACAAAATTCCTGTGATGACTTGAATTTTTCAGGAATCGGTGCCCATACAAACATAGTGCCCTTACTGTCAGGCACATTCCAGCCGATACTCCTAAAGCCGCCGCAAAGTGCATCCCTTCTCTTCTGGTACTCAATGCACTGCTCTTTTACCATATCCTTCGGACCCTTTAGAGCAGCTATTGCCGCCTTTTGGATAGGAATAAACATACCGAAATCAATCTGGGAACGAAGCAATTTAATTGCATCAACCACCTCTTTGTTGCCAACTACAAATGAAATTCTGCAGCCCGTTACATTAAAGGACTTTGAGAGAGAAAAGCACTCTACACCAACCTCCTTTGCCCCTTCATATGAAAGGAAGGAGCCTCCGACATTACCGTCATAAATAATATCGGAGTATGCATTATCGTGAATAATAATGATATTATATTTTTTTGCAAATGCTATTGCCGACCTGTACATCTGCGGTGTACCGACAGCACACACGGGATTATATGGATATGAGAGCACCATAAACTTAGCTTTTTGAGCTATTTCCTCAGGAATCGCATCAAAATCAGGCAGATAATTGTTCTCCTTAGTAAGAGGATAAAAATACATCTCTGCCCCGCCAAGGTATGCACCGACCTCAAAGATAGGATAGCCCGGATTTGGCAGAATCGCAACATCTCCCGGACTTGTAAGTGCCATACCGATGTGTCCTATACCCTCCTGTGAGCCATGAATTGAGGTAATCTCGTCCGTTTCAATCGAAACTCCGAACCTCTCCATATAATAGTCCTTTACAGCCTCAAGCAGCTCAGGAAGGTCTCTTAAGGAATATCCGTACTGTGTAGGGTCTGCGGCTGCTTCAACCAGCGCGTCTACAATGTGCTGCGCCGGCTTAAAATCAGGCGTACCTACGGAAAAATTATAAACCTTCCTGCCGGATTTTATCATTTCTTCTTTTTTTTCATTTAATGCTGCAAAAATCCCTGTCTGAAAATGGTCTAACATTTTAGCTCTTTTAATTTCCATTTTAATACCCTGCTCATAACCTTATTATTCGTTCTTTAATTCATTGGCAAGCCCGCCAAGCTCACTTACAAGCCTGCTGACTTCTCCTGCGATTTTATCATTCTCTTCATTTACTGAATAGGTTTCTGTTGCATGAGCAGTAACCTCCTGCGTAATTGCCGAAATCGTCTGGATGCTCTCAACAATCTCTGAATTGGCATTTTCAAGCCCCTGTACGGAATCTGTGAGATTCTGCGTCTGGGAAGATATGTTCGTGACTTTATCCGAAATTTTTTCAAAGTTGGCAGCCACTTCTGAAACCTTTTTGCCTTCTTCATTGCTTGACTTAACCAAATCCGTGAGCACTTCATTTACACCCTTGAGCTTTGCGGCGATATTATCAATAATTTCAGTAATTTCTATCGTTGCAGTGCTGGTCTGGGATGCAAGTGCCGAAATCTCCGATGCTACTACTGCAAAGCCCTTGCCTGCTTCACCTGCTCTGGCAGCCTCAATGCTGGCATTAAGAGCCAGAAGGCTGGTCTGCTCCGTTACGCTTTCGATTACGCTTAAAATCTTCTCCATCTGCATAGCGTGCGAATTTAAGGATTCCATATCCTCGGATACCCTTACTCCGGCCTCATCGGACTTCTGCATATATTCAAGGAGAACCTTGACATTATCATTACCGACGGAAATAACATCCCTTACATCATTGACATCCGACGCAATACTTGTAGAGATACCTGCAACATTCACAATGGTATTCTGGATGGCTTCTGTCTTTTCAAGCTGAACCTGAACTGATTCAACAGTATCATTATTGCCCTTTGAAACCTCCTGCATTGCAATCATCGTCTTGGTAAGCGAATCGTGTAAAGTATCCATCCTGCCGGAAACATCCTGTGTGACATCAGCCATTCTGTTAGATGTGCTGATTATCCTGCCAAGAAGCTCGTTGGAAGCATCCTTTGCTTCATTGGCAGCCGCAATCTTAACTCCGCTTGTCTTCATAAAGCTCGTTGAAACAAAAACAAGATAAATCACCGAAAGTATAAGTACTGCTATCTGAATCTCAAGATCCTCCGTTGCAGGTGCACTTTCGGAATTAAATGCCATCATATAAATAATCCATGCGGCATTAATCACAAGCACTCCCACACCGCATTTGACACTGAATGCCTTGTCTGCATAAACGGCAACCGCAATAAGCATAGGAATTGCATATACAAATGCGAGTGACGAAACCGTTGTAAAAATAACAAAGGTGTAAAATACCCCATAACCTATAATAGCCACTACTCTTGTAAGACGTCCCTGCGGATTACTCTTATTCACAGCATATGCCGCAGCCAAAGGAACAACTGCTAATACCACAAAAACCAGATAATAGCCCAGCGTCCTTGCTCCCTTAACCAATTCAAGGAAATAAGCAAGCACAAAGATAACATTAATTATTGAATAACACCTTAATAAAACCCTGTTAGACACTGCCATATCAGAGGCATCTGCCTGCGCGCCCGCGCCTGTATTAAATTCTCCCGTCATATGTATTACCCTCCGAAAAAAAATATATAAATATTATAGAAAAATTCTTGAATACTGTCAATATGCCTTTACCTTGGTCCAAAGGTCGGAAAATATTGCTTTTACGGCAGGCTCCTGATAACGGAACACCTCATTGTTGTCATTTTCAACCGGAACATATGCACTGATACCCGCATAGGTTGTTGTCTTCATCTTTTCAAATGCCGACTTAACCGGTGACGAATAGCCAACCTCCTGTGAATTTGCGAGTGCATTATCCTCATCCAGCATAAAATTTATAAATTTGTGTGCAAGCTCCTTCTGTGTTGAATCCTTCATGATAATCATGCTGTCATACCACATATTCGTGCCCTCATTTGGCGTTATATACTCAAGCTTCGCGTTTTCGGACATTATATATGCCGCATCTCCCGAATAAACAACCGCTATTGCCTTGTTTCCGGAAATCATATTATCTATTACGTCATCACCTGCATATACCGGCTTCATCGAATCGCGCTGCTCGACAAGCCAGTTATAGGCAGCTTCGATTTCGCTTTCATCGGTTGTATTCATTGAATAGCCAAGTGCCTTAAGTGCTATCATAAATGAATCCCTTTCCGAATCATACATATAAATATTGCCCGCATACTTTGTGTTTCTGAGAAGATTCCAGCCCTGTGCGGCGTCCTCCTGCGATACCACGTCGGTGTCATACAAAATACCGACGGAGCCCCAGAAATACGGCACCGAATACGTCATATCCGGGTCATAGTCCTTATTTAACACCTGCTGCATAAGATTATCCTTATTGGTTATGAGCGACCAGTCTATCGGTGCAAGCGCATCCTCCTCTATAAAACGCTCAATCATATAATCTGACGGGATGATGACATCATATGACTGCCCACTCATTACTTTTGTATACATAGCTTCATTTGAATCAAAGGTTTCATATACTATGGTACAATCATTTTCCTTTTCAAACTTTGTAAGCAAAGACTTGTCAATGTACTCCCCTGCGTTGTATACCTTTAAGGTTTCCTTTTGAGCGCTGCCGCAGCCCGCTGATATTGCCATAACACCCAAAATCATAATAGCTGTAATTATCTTTTTCATTTTATACTCCCTTCTTTTTCTTCATAACCATTGGTGCGAGATTAACTATAAGCAAAATAACAATTATCACAAGAATTACTATCGTCGACAAAGCATTAATTGTCGGATTGGCACGTTTCGTCATAGTATACAATATAATCGAAATATTTGAAACACCGTTTCCCGTAACGAAATAAGAAATAACAAAATCATCGAAGGACATTGTAAAGGACAGGAGCATACCTGCATAAATTCCCTCTTTAAGCATTGGCACAATCACCTTGGTAAGTGCCTGAAACGGTGTAGCGCCCAAATCCATAGCCGCATATGCAAGATTAGGGTCAAGATTCCTTACCTTCGGATAAACGCTTGTGATTACATATGGAGTACAGAAGGTAATATGTGCAAGAAGCATTGTCAGGTATCCCTTCTCAATCTTCATTGACGAGAATAAAATCATAAGCCCTATCGCTGTAACAATATCAGGATTTGTAATCGAAATATTATTAACATTTAATATCCATTCTTTCACCACCTTACGGTTTTTGGAAAGTCCTATCGCCGTAATCGTACCCAGCACCGTCGCCACCGCCGTTGCTATGAGTGCAATGCTGAGTGAAACTATAACGGCACTCTTTATATCCGAATCAGATATAAGATTGGCATACCATCTTAACGAAAAGCCGTCAAATCTGGTAAGTGACTTCGACGAGTTAAAGGAAAAAATCATTGTCACAAGAATGGGCAGGTAAAAAAATATAAAAATCAGGGTTATATACAAAATTGAACCCAGCTTTAACCTTCTCTTCATATCTACTCCTCCGTATCCGCTTTTTTCATAACTCTGATGGCAAGTAATATCACTATTGCCAGAAGAATTGATATCGCGCTTCCGAAATTCCAGTTACCTATTGATATAAACTGGTTTTCAATTAAGTTTCCGATAAGCATATACTGTCCTCCTCCAAGGAGCTTTGGAATGACAAATGATGAAATAGCCAGCAAAAATGTCATTATGATTCCGTTTAAAACACCCGGGATTGAGAGCTTAAATATAACCTTTATAAATGTCTGTACTCTGTTTGCCCCAAGATCATACGCTGCCTCAATAAGTGATTTGTCCATCCTGCTAAGGCTGGTATGAATCGGTATTACCATAAACGGCAGCAGGTCACATACAAGACCGAGAATAACCGCAAAGTCCGTATACATCATGGTAATCGGTTCAAAGCCAAGCTTTACAAGAAATGTATTTATAATTCCGTTATCTGACAAAAGGCTCATCCACGCATAGGTGCGAAGCAGCATATTAATCCACATAGGAATCGTGACAAACAGTATGAGTATCGACTGCGCTTTTTCGGAGAAACCGGCAATTATGTATGCAAGCGGATATCCCAGAAGAAAGCATATAAACACCGTAATTATGCCGATTTTAAATGACCTCATAAAAACCGTGAAATAAATCGGTTCAGCAATCTTGGCAAAATTATCGAGAGTAAACTGTATATTTACAAGTGAATTTCCGCCCGTTGTCACAGAATAAAGCATAATAAGCAAAATGGGCATAATTATAAAAAGTAATGACCATACAAAATAAGGTCTTATTAATTTCTTAAAATATTCCATATTGCCTCCTTTTAATAATCCATTTTATACATTACATGAATATCGTCCGGACCGAATTTAAGCCCCACATCACGCCCTGCCTCACAGAAATCCGTTGTGTGAATGAGATAATTTCTGTATTTTGACTTGACGACAATTTCATAGTGAACTCCCTTAAACACAACCGATTTAACAACTCCTGTAATCTTTGCCGACTCTTTTGCAACAATGTCGATATCCTCGGGTCTGATTACAACCTCAACCTCCTCATTGTCCTTAAAGCCCTTGTCGACACACTCAAACTCAAAATCATCAAATTTCACAAGAAGGTCCTTAAGCATAACTGCCTCAATGATATTGGACTCTCCGATAAAGGAAGCAACAAACCTGTTTTCCGGCTCATTGTAAATGTCAATAGGAGAACCAATCTGCTGGATGATGCCCTCATTCATAACCACCACGGTATCGGACATTGAAAGAGCCTCCTCCTGGTCATGTGTTACAAAAATAAAGGTAATTCCAACCTCCTTCTGGATACGCTTAAGTTCAATCTGCATCTCCTTTCGAAGCTTTGCATCAAGTGCTCCCAGCGGTTCATCAAGAAGAAGCACCTTGGGCTCATTTACAAGAGCTCTCGCAATTGCAACTCTCTGCTGCTGTCCGCCGGAAAGCAGTCTTACGTCCTTTTTTTCAAACTCCTCCATACCTATCAGCTTTAATGAATTTTTAACCTTCTGGTCGATAAGAGAAGGGTCCATCTTCTTAATCTTTAAGCCAAATGCAACATTATCGTATACATTAAGGAACGGAAACAGTGAGTATTTCTGGAAAACCGTATTGATTTCCCTCTTATAAGGAGGAACCTTTGCAATGTTAAGTCCCTCAAACAACACCTCGCCGCTGCTTGGCTCTTCAAAGCCGGCAAGGATACGGAGTGTTGTGGTCTTGCCGCACCCGCTTGGTCCCAGAAGTGTCAAAAATTCGTTTTCATAAATATTAAGGTCGATACCCTTAAGCACCTGCTGGTCTTCAAAGTTCTTCGTAAGACCCTTTATTTCAATAATTTTCTTAGCCATTTTGGTCCTCCATGTTCAAATCAGATTGTCTAAAAGCTTGGCGGTGAGCTTACCCAGATAAGCTTAGCGCCGGTCTTGGATGTAATATAATGCTTATACTGTGGTGTAAAGTAGAAGGACTCGCCCTTCTTAACCCTGTGTGTCTTATTGCCGATGTGAAGCTCTATGCTGCCCGTAAGCACATATCCAAATTCCTCGCCCTCATGCGGATTGTCCGGATATGTTTCACCTTGTGCCTCAAGTGTTAAAAGAATCGGCTCCATAATGTTCTTCTGGGCATTCGGAATAATCCACTCAACCGTATTCTTAAGCTCTATGTCTTTCTTTTCAAAGTAGTCCGTGACCTTGAATACCACCTGATTATCCACGGAATCACTGAAAAAATCCTTAAGGTCAGTTCCTAAGCACTGGAGAATATCCACCAGTGTCGCAATTGACGGCGACGTAAGATTTCTCTCGACCTGTGAAATAAAGCCCTTTGAAAGCTCGCATCTGTCAGCAAGCTCCTCCTGTGTCAGCCCCTTCATAACACGAAGCTCTTTAATTTTATTTCCAATCTCCAATTCTACCACTTCCTGCATATAATAATATGTTTAGTTAATAATGATAAACAAAAAGTTTAGTCTTAGTAAACAAATTAATTATACATTAAATCAAAATATTGTCAAGAAAATTAAAAAAAGCCACAGGAGAAGACTCCCATGACTTTTAAAAAAATATCCTTACTGCTCACTCTGCGCAATCTTTGCAGCCCTGACAGCCTTGCTGAGCTGGTCTGCGCATGAAGTATTTCTCGCTCCGCACAGATTCCCTGACAGCTTTTCAATAACGTAATCAGCGCTCTGACCCTCAACCAAAAGTCCGATAGCCTTAAGATTTCCGTTGCATCCTCCGTCAAAGGACACATTTCTTACATTCTCTCCGTCCAAATCCAGATGTATCACCTTTGAACAGGTCCCAGTTGTCTGATAATCATAATGAAACATAATTAACCTCCATTTTATTTTAATAATTTTAGTCTGTCCAAAGCTTCCTTAAGCACGCTCCTGCTGGTAGCAATATTTATCCTCT
>CAYOHM010000085.1:0-7903 GCA_964403785.1 uncultured Alistipes sp. | reverse complement strand
CTGCCTAAGTACCGGCGGCGAACAATTACCGCATAATCGCACCTATATGCCTGCCGCCGCCTCATTTTTGCAGTTACCTACTTTTTGAAGAAAAAAAGCCCTGAGATTTACATCTCAGGGCAAAATATCGACATATACGCAACGGCAGATACTGCATCGTCACTTATGACAGAAAACTTTCTGTCATATTTCTTCATGATATGTCTCACTTCTCTCATCCAGACTGTACTGTCGGTTCGGGATTCACACCCAATCGGCCTGCTTTATCGGAAGATGCAGGTTCGTGGACTTACCATAAAATATCCTGGCTCACCACCGGTCAAGAATTGACAGGATAATCTTTATCATTATCCATATCTCACTTTGCCCTGAAGTAAAGTTATATACTTCTTAAATTGTATGCCGTATGAATTAACCCGGCAGATAAAATCTATCACTTACTCCTGCTGCTGTCAAGTATTAATCAATCATCTGTTTCAACTTTTGCAGCATCTGTTTTCAGAATTTTTTTCCAGCTTCCGCTTACGTAGAATATTACCGAAATAATAGTTCCTATCGTCCAGCCAATCGGCCATGACCTCCAGATTCCCACGCTTTCGTACTTTCCGGACAGTATAAATGCAAGCAGAACTCTTAATATAAGGTCTGCAAATGTGGTAATCATAAATTCCTTCATTGCAGAAGCACCTCTTAATACTCCGTCAGTTACCAGCTTAGTGGATACCACAATATAAAACGGTGCTACAATTCTTATAAATGCGAGACCCGTATCCATAGCAACTGCGCTGTCCTCCTTCATAAAAAATGACAGAAGAACCCTTGCGCACGTAAGATACAGTATCGTAATCGGAACACACAGGGCGTATATGAGTGTAAGTCCGCCCTTGTAGCCCTGTTTAACCCTGTCGGGCTTATTTGCACCTATATTTTGTGCCGTGAAGTTGGACATAGCGTTTCCAATCTGGGTAAAGGACGTAATTACGAGATTGTTCAGCTTTATAACAGCCGAATAACCCGCCATTACACTTGAGCCGTACTGGTTGATAAGACTTTGCAGTATAATATTGCCAACAGATACGAAGCTCTGCTGCAATATGCTCGGAACCGCTATACGCACAATATTTATAAAAATTGCCTTATTAAACTTCGCAATTACTCCCTGCGTCGGTACACCGGCAAGTCTTTTAAAAAGTGCTGCAACTGCCAGCACACAGCTTATACCCTGACAGATAAATGTAGCCCATGCAACACCTGCAACGCCAAGATTAAAATATTTAACGAATATATAATCCATTATTATATTGGCAACCGATGAACACGCCAAAAAAATAAAAGGTGTCTTTGAATCACCGAGTGCCGAGAATATACCCGTCGCAATATTGTAAAAAAACAAAAACAAAAGTCCTGCAATATATATATTTAAATATAAAAGCGAATCATCAAATACATTATCAGGAGTGTTTATAAGCCTTAAAAGCGCAGGCCCGCATATAAATCCCAGAAGCATCAGAATTACACAAAGAATACCGCTGGAAATAAATGTGGTCCACACTGCTGTTTTCATATCATTATATTTTTTCGCACCAAAAAGCTGGGATATAATAACCGAACTACCAACGTTGCAGCCAAATGCAAACGCCAAAAAAATAAGTGTTATCTCATATGAGTTGCCTACCGCCGCCAGTGCATTTTCTCCGGCAAATTTGCCCGCAATAAGGCTGTCTGCTATGTTGTACATCTGCTGAAAAATAATACTGCCAAATAGAGGGATTGCGAACCTGCAGAGCACGGCCTCGGGCTTTCCCACCGTCAAGTCTTTATTCATCACTTTACTCCTTTAGTCATACTTAAAGGGATATCAAAAGTCATAGAACACTCCTGATATCCCCCTATATCTTTAAACACACGAATATTTATTTTATAACACGAACCTTTATAACACCATCAATAGCATTAATCTTAGATACAATAGCGTCATTTGCAGCAGAATCAAGGTCAATAAGTGTATATGCATAGTCACCCTTGCTCTTATTTGTCATATCGGAAATATTTATTCCGACTTCGCCAAATGCATGTGTAACCTGACTGATAATAGCCGGCTGATTCTTATGGCAAAGTGAAATTCTTCCTGTCTTTGTGCATACTCCCATATCACATGCCGGATAATTCACGGAATTTCTAATGTTGCCGTTCTCGATATAATCAACAATCTCCTTAACAGCCATTATCGCACAGTTATCCTCTGACTCTGCCGTAGATGCTCCGAGATGAGGAAATGCAATCACATTTGCGTTATTTGCAACCTTAACCGTAGGGAAGTCCGTAACATATTTCTTAACCTTGCCTGATTCCAAGGCTTCAAGAAGGTCAGCCTCATTTACCAGAAGATCCCTTGCATAGTTTAATATCACAACTCCGTCCTTCATCATTGAAAGTGAAGCCTTGTTAATCATACCCTTGGTATCCTCAAGAAGCGGAACATGAACCGTAACAAAATCTGACACGGCATATACATCCGCATTGGTCTTAACAATTTCAACCTTGGCAGAAAGATTTAAGGCATTCTGTACTGAAAGATACGGGTCACAGCCCACTACCTTCATTCCAAGTCCTACCGCTGCATTGGCTACTAATACGCCGATTGCTCCAAGACCGATAACACCGAGTGTCTTACCCTGTATTTCTGTTCCGGCATATTTTGACTTTGCCTTCTCCATTGTCTTTGTGATATTTTCATCATCCTTGTTATCAGCAACCCACTGCATTGCACCGCATAAATTTCTTGAAGCAAGAAGCATACCTGCTATAACAAGCTCCTTAACACCATTGGCATTTGCACCTGGCGTATTGAATACCACGATACCCTTATCCGCACATTTATCAAGCGGAATGTTATTAACTCCGGCACCGGCTCTTGCTACTGCAAGGAGCTGATTTGGAAGCTCTAACTCATGCATTGCTGCACTTCTTACAAGAACTGCGTCTGCCTCTGAAAAATCTCCTGTTGTGCCAAATGTATCAGGCAGCAGGCTCATACCTACCTTAGAGATAGGGTTTAAACAATTAACCTTAATCATTTTTATTGTCCTTTCTTAGATATTATCTATACCGGCTCTTTGTGATGAAACCAGAAACTATCAATCGTCCACCCTCCAAGCAGTATTGGTTATTTCAATTACTTATTTTCTGCCTCAAACTTCTTCATAAATTCCACAAGCTTTTCTACGCCCTCTATTGGCATAGCGTTGTAGATGCTCGCTCTCATGCCGCCGACTGTTCTGTGACCCTTGAGATTTTCAAAACCTGCTTCTTTAGCTTCCTTTACGAATTTGGCATCAAGCTCCTCATTGCCCGTTACGAAAGGAACATTCATCAATGATCTGTCTTCCTTGCGGACAGTTCCCTTGAATAATTCACTCTGGTCAAGGAAATCATACAGAATTTTAGCCTTTGCTTCATTGCGCTGCTTCATAGCCTCAAGTCCGCCCTGCTTCTTTAACCACTTAAATACCTTGCCGCAGATATAGATTCCGTAGCATGGAGGTGTATTATACATTGAACCGTTGTCGGCATGTGTCTTATATTTAAGCATTGTCGGAGTTCCCGGAAGTGTATCCTCTGTAATAAGGTCCTCACGGATAATTACAATAACAACACCTGCAGGTCCGACATTCTTCTGAACTCCGCCATATATAATACCATACTTTGTAACATCCACCGGCTCTGAAAGGAAGCATGATGATACATCCGATACAAGGATATGACCCTTTGTATTAGGAAGTGTCTTATACTTTGTTCCGTAAATAGTGTTATTCTCGCAGATATATACATAATCTGCATCCTCCGGAATATCAAGATCGGAGCAGTCCGGAATATATGAGAAGGTCTTATCCGCTGATGATGCAAGTTCAACAGCTTCACCGAATATCTTAGCCTCCTGATATGCCTTCTTAGCCCACTGACCTGTGATAATGTAGCCTGCCTTCTTATTCTTCATAAGATTCATAGGAATCATGGCAAACTGCTGTGATGCACCGCCCTGTAAGAAGAGAACCTTGTAGTTGTCAGGAATGTTCATCAATTCCCTAAGGTCTGCCTCTGCCTCGTCAATGATTGCCTGATAAGCCTTTGAACGATGGCTCATTTCCATTACGGACATACCTGTTCCGTTGTAATCAAGCATTTCTGCTGCAGCCTCTTTTAATACTTCCTCCGGTAATACTGCCGGACCGGCTGAAAAGTTATACACTCTACCCACTTTTTTAATCCTCCTGATAATGTTATTCGTGTGTATTTTTTGTAACTAATGTAACATATGTTACCATAATTACATTTATTAATCAAACTGATTTTGCTCTTTTAAGCATTTTAAAACCAGTTGGACCAGCTGATTATCTGTCACCCTTTAATTCGAGGTCTTCCTCGTCAAAGGCCTCAGAAATACCCGTTCCCGGAGCCACCATCGGGAATACCTTATCGTCATTATCAATATGACAGTCAATAACCACAGGAATATTAAGCTCTATCGCTTCTCTTAAAGCCGGCTCAAACTCTTCTTTCTTGGTAACAGTGTAAGCCTTTGCTCCCATTCCCTCTGAAATCTTTGCAAAATCAACGCCGTCATCCAGTACCGTATTGGAATATCTCTTGCCATAGAAAAGTGTCTGCCACTGTCTTACCATACCTAAAACATGATTATTAAGCACTACCTGTATAATAGGAATATTATGTCTTGTAGCAGTCATAATTTCATTCATATTCATACGGAAACATCCGTCACCGGCTATATTTATAACCGTTTTATCCTTACGTCCCATCTTTGCGCCGATTGCCGCACCTACACCATATCCCATAGTGCCAAGACCACCTGATGTAAGGAGGGTCCTCGGTTCTGAAAACTTATAATACTGCGCTGCCCACATCTGGTGCTGACCGACATCAGTGGTGATAATTGCCTTACCGTTAGTGATTTCATAAATCTTTTCCATAACATATGGTCCTGTGAGAGCCTCTTTATGATATGTTAACGGATACTTCGCCTTAAGTTCTTCAATGTGTGCCATCCATTCCTTGTGCTCACACTGAGGCAGCTTTGAATTTATTCTTGCCAGAACTTCCTTAACATCACCGACAACGCTTGCCGATGTCTTTATATTCTTATCGATTTCAGCAGGATCAACATCGAACTGGAGTACCTTGGCATTTGTAGCAAATTTAGCCGCATTACCGGTAACACGGTCGCTAAATCTCGCACCGATTGCAATAAGAAGGTCACATTCCGACGCACCGAAATTTGACGTCTTGGTGCCATGCATACCAATCATCCCCACATATCTCGGGTTTGTTCCGTCAAATGCGCCCTTACCCATGAGCGAATCAGAAACAGGTGCATCAACCTTCTCTGCAAATTCCCTAAGCTCAGCCGATGCATTTGCAAGGATTGCACCTCCTCCAACATAAAGAAAAGGCTTCTTGGCTTCTTTAATAAGATTCACAGCCGTATTGATGTCGTCCTCAGTGATATTTTCTGTTACACGCCTTATAGATGCAGGAACTATTTTCTCATATTCTGCCTCATTTGCCGTAACATCCTTGGTAATATCAATGAGTACCGGACCAGGTCTTCCCGTCTGAGCGATTCTAAACGCGTCCCTTATAGTCTGGGCAAGCTTATTGACATCCTTAACAATATAATTATGCTTTGTAATCGGCATTGTTACGCCCGCAATATCAATTTCCTGAAAACTATCCTTTCCTAAAATAGGAACTGCCACATTGGCTGTAATAGCAACAATAGGAATAGAATCAAGGTATGCCGTAGCTATGCCGGTTACAAGGTTTGTTGCACCGGGACCTGACGTTGCCATACATACTCCAACCTTTCCCGTTGCCCTTGCATAACCATCGGCGGCGTGGGAAGCACCCTGCTCGTGCGAGGTGAGAATATGTGTAATTTCATCCTGATGCTTATATAACTCATCATATACATTAAGAATACATCCTCCCGGATATCCAAAAACAGTATCAACACCCTGCTCTTTTAAACACTCAATAATTATCTGTGAACCATTTAATTTCATTTGTGATATTCCTTTCTTTTGACAAACCTTACTTTATATTAATTATTTTCTTACAATTCCCCCGGAGCTTCAAGTACAGCACCCTTACAAGCTGCCGTAACCATTGACGCATAACGTGCAAGATAACCTGTTGTTACCTTAGGCTGTCTTGGCTGCCACTTTGCCCTTCTTGCTGCCATTTCTTCATCAGAAACCGCAATATCAAGCCTATGTTCAGGAATATTAATCTTAATGATATCTCCCTCCTCAACAAGTGCAATCGGTCCGCCAACTGCTGCCTCCGGACATACATGACCGATTGAAGCACCTCGGCTTGCTCCCGAAAAACGTCCGTCCGTGATGAGAGCTACGGATGAGCCCAGTCCCATACCTGCTATTGCCGATGTCGGATTAAGCATTTCACGCATACCCGGACCGCCCTTCGGACCTTCATAACGTATTACCACTACATCACCGGCAACAATCTTGCCGCCCTTGATTGCTGCAATTGCGTCCTCTTCACAGTCAAATACTCTTGCAGGTCCTTCATGCACCATCATCTCAGGTACAACTGCCGACTGCTTGACAACACCTGAATCAGGTGCAAGATTACCCTTAAGTACGGCAATACCGCCCGTAACACTATATGGATTATCTATCGGTCTTATAACCTCCGGATTATTATTTTCACAGCCTGCTATATTCTCTCCCACTGTCTTTCCTGTTGCAGTGATAATATCCGTATAAAGCAGACCCTTCTTATTAAGTTCATTCATTACTGCATACACACCGCCCGCTTCATTGAGCTCCTCAATATATGTACGTCCTGCCGGAGCCAAATGGCAAAGGTTAGGCGTTCTTGAGCTTATCTCATTGGCAATGTCAACATTTAACTCAACACCTGCTTCTCTTGCTATTGCAGGAAGATGAAGCATACTGTTTGTAGAACAGCCAAGAGCCATATCTACGGTCAGCGCATTTCTAAATGCCTTTTCATTCATTATATCTCTTGGGCGTATATTCTTTTCAAGAAGCTCCATTACCTTCATTCCTGCGTGCTTTGCGAGCTTTATTCTCTCCGAATAAACTGCAGGAATTGTACCGTTTCCTCTAAGACCCATTCCAAGAGCCTCTGTAAGACAGTTCATCGAGTTAGCTGTATACATACCTGAACAAGAACCGCAGGTCGGACAGGTTTTTGCCTCATATTCTTCTAATTCTTCCTGTGTAATCTTACCTGCCGCATATGCTCCTACTGCCTCAAACATACTTGAAAGTGAGGTCTTGCAGCCTGCCACCTTACCTGCAAGCATCGGACCGCCGCTGACAAAAACTGTCGGCACATTAATTCTTGCTGCAGCCATAAGAAGTCCCGGCACATTTTTGTCACAGTTAGGCACCATTACAAGTGCGTCAAACTGGTGTGCTATTGCCATAGCTTCTGTGGAATCGGCAATCAAATCCCTTGTTACAAGTGAATACTTCATACCTATATGACCCATTGCAATACCGTCACAAACCGCAATTGCAGGGAAAACAATAGGAGTTCCGCCTGCCATTGAAACACCGGTTTTAACTGCTGCAACGATTTTATCAAGATTCATATGACCCGGAACGATTTCATTATAAGAACTTACAATACCAACAAGAGGACGATTCATTTCCTCCTGCGTAAGACCCAAAGCGTTAAATAGGCTTCTGTGCGGAGCCTGCTGTGTACCTTTTAATACATTATCACTTTTCATTGATATATCCTCTCTTCTATATTAATGTTAGGCGTTTAAGAAACTATATTCTCTGAGCTATAAGATCTCCCATAGCGGAGCAGCCCACCTGTGTCATTC
>CAYOHM010000084.1:0-7955 GCA_964403785.1 uncultured Alistipes sp. | reverse complement strand
ACAGCGCCGTCAAGTACACGAAGTGAACGCTCAACTTCTACAGTAAAGTCAACGTGACCAGGAGTATCGATAATATTAATACGATATTCCGGTGTGCCCGGCAATACCTTTGTTTCTACTTCCTGTGTCCAGTGACATGTTGTAGCGGCTGAAGTAATCGTGATACCTCTTTCCTGCTCCTGGGCCATCCAGTCCATTGTAGCAGTACCTTCATGAGTATCACCAATCTTATGGTTAACACCGGTATAGTAAAGAATACGTTCTGTTAATGTAGTCTTACCGGCATCAATATGAGCCATAATACCGATATTTCTTGTTCTCTCTAACGGATATTCTCTTCCAGCCAAGGGATTTTCCTCCTTTTACAATCTATGTCTGTTAATTAGAATCTGTAATGTGCGAAAGCCTTATTAGCTTCAGCCATCTTATGAACTTCTTCTTTCTTCTTTACAGCAGCACCTGTATTTGAAGAAGCATCAAGGATTTCAGCAGCTAATCTTTCTTCCATTGTTTTCTCGCCTCTCTTACGAGAATATGTTGTCAACCAACGAAGACCTAAAGCCTGTCTTCTGTCCGGTCTGACTTCGATAGGTACCTGGTATGTTGCACCACCAATACGTCTTGCCTTTACTTCGAGAAGCGGCATGATATTGTTCATAGCCTCCTCGAATACTTCAAGAGCTGGTCTGCCAGTCTGCTCAGCAACCCTATCGAATGCTCCGTAAACAATCTTCTGTGCTACGCCCTTCTTACCATCGTACATGATGTTATTGATGAGCTTTGTAACAACCTTATTATTGTAAATCGGATCTGCTAATACGTCTCTTTTCTGAGTATGTCCTTTACGTGGCACGGTTCTTCCCTCCTTAATACGTGCTTACCTCTCCGGTAAGTTCACTTGTTAAATCATCGGTACTCACAAAAAATTAATGTGTTCGTGCTCGGTTTTATATATCTTAACCTGCAACCTCAGGTAAAATGTCTAATTCCGGCACTATCTAAATAATCAATGTGAATAAACTGGAAACTTTAATTAGTTTCGCTTACTTTTTAAGAAATTACTTAGCGTCCTTTGGTCTCTTAGCACCATACTTTGAACGCGCCTGTCTTCTCTTGGCAACACCGGCTGTATCAAGTGTACCACGAACGATGTGGTATCTTGTACCTGGTAAATCCTTTACTCTTCCGCCTCTTACGAGAACAACGCTATGCTCCTGAAGATTATGTCCTTCACCTGGAATGTAGCTTGTTACTTCAATACCATTAGAAAGACGTACTCTGGCGATCTTTCTAAGAGCTGAGTTAGGCTTCTTTGGAGTTGCTGTCTTAACTGCTGTACAAACACCTCTCTTCTGTGGAGCAGATGTGTCAATAGCTTTCTTCTTAAGAGAGTTGTATCCCTTCTGAAGTGCCGGTGCAGTAGACTTCTTTTCTGAAGACTTTCTACCATTTCTTACTAACTGATTAAATGTAGGCATTTCTTTTTCACCTCCCGGAATTAGATTAATAGGTTGCAATCTATTCATTCGAATAAACGCTTGCGTGCACAACGCACACTTGGTTATTATATTATTTATTTTTTTATATGTCAAGAAATTTAATTTTTCTGAACATTCCTGTGCAAATTAAAGTATTAAAAATTAATTTCTTTTTCTACAATATAAATTGGTCGATCCTTAAGCTCTGAGAATAATACCGCCAAATACTCTCCAATAATGCCGACAATCATAAATAAAGCTGCAAACAAAAAGCAGATTAAAATTACTATCGTAGCGTATCCACTTGGTGCATTGCCATATGTGCACAAGGTATATATAATCATAATAATCCCTATTAAAATGCTAAAAATGCTTGCATATACTCCCAATTTTAATGGGAAATTAGAAAAAGATATAATCGTACTAATTGAAAAATTAATCAATTTTCCGATACTATAATGGCTCTTCCCACCAGCCCTTTCTGCCGCAGCATATTCTAATGTAGTCCTATTAAAGCCGACGTTCTGAACGTAACCTCTTAAGAATCTGCTTTTTTCACGATAATTATGTTTTAAAACATCAGCAACCCGACTGCTAACCGCAAAAAAATCTGATGCATTTTCTTCAAATGATGCCTGATCAGAAAGCATATTCACGACTTTATAAAACAACTTTGAGGTAACATTTTTTATTAGCCCTGCAGATTCATTTGAAATGCGAACCATATTAATTACATCATATCCTTCTTCAAATTTTTCAATAATTTGCGGGATACAAGTTAAGGGATGTTGTAAATCTGCATCCATACATATGACGCCATCTCCACAAGCATAATCAATCCCGGCAATCATTGCTGCCTCGTGTCCAAAATTTCTAGAAAAACTTATAACTTTTGTTTTTTCGTCCTGCTTTGCAAAGGTATCCAGAATATGAAGGCTTTGATCATGGCTTCCATCATTTACAAATATTAATTCATAATCCCATTGTATGCCGCCCTTTATTTGATCAAATTCCTTCCAAAATAATTCAAGTACCTTTTCCTCATTATAGACCGAAACAACAATAGATATTACTTTACTTTTTTCTTTGTCATCATGCATAACTACGTTCTCCTAATAAACTACTATTGACATTGCATTTTCTCCACTTGGATAATCATAATACACATATTCTAATTCAAAAGGAAGTGAATAAAATTCATCCATCCAAAATAATATATAATGAACATTATCATAATAAGCCTGCTGACCAGCATATGTATCATCTACCAACTTATATAATTGAACCGACTCTATATTCTCATTTGCTGCTATTTCCTGGCTAGCTTTCATTAACTGCTCATTGTTATACTCTAATACTACGGCATTACTTAAATATCCCTGATAAATTGTGGCAAGACTTATCCCGCTATACAATACATAAACACACAATCCAAGCTTTAATATAACGCCTTCCCCTTCGTCTTCAATTACATGATTAACCAGTAAATCCGCTTCCAAATAAATCATCATAAACATAAATGATATCATAGTCCGAGCCGGAATTTCAGGCATAATAAGCATTGTTCCAACTGATGCCGCTGCACAAATAAATATTTCCAAAAGTTTTTTATCGATATTCCAATAAAATATTAACAATTCAATAAAACAAAATACAATATACACTACAATTACAGCTTTAATCGCACTATTCCAGTGTCTTTCAAGAATTCCGTTCAGATATGCCGCAAAAGCCAGTAATGTCATGAACATAAAAAGCATATGTACCAGCCTGTATTTAAACTTTCTAAACATCTTTATTGAAACTACTGATAAATACACAAACAACAAAACCAAAAAAATACGGTTCATACCTCCTATCGTTTCAATTATACGGCTACTGGTAAACAAAAGTTTTTCTACAAGGCTTTTACTATAAAATTCAATATTACTCTCACTCGTCATTCTTGAGCGTGATGCAGGCGAGCCAACCATAATAGCAGCAGATGCTATGGCAACAAAAAAGGTTATCAGATATATTTTTTTAATTTTTATTTTAGAATAAATATCCAGAATTATATTAATAAAAATGTATACAACTGTCATCACAATCATTTGTTCACTTGATATACATAATATAAATGCCAATATTGGTAATGCCCACTTGCAAGTTGTTCCCCTGTACAATCTAACAAAGTAAAGAAAAAAAGCCACAGGTACCACATATCCAAATGCAGCCGCAAACCAATAAAACCCTTCCTTGCAAACATTCATACCAAACATTCCATATGAAAAACATAAAAAAATTGTAAGTATTATCCTATTTTTAACATTGACATCCTTGGTAATAATCATTTTATAAATCAACACATATATCATCAAAATAGAAATTGGCAAAAAGATCCGCATAAATGTAAGATTGCCCAATCCCGCAGCAACTACAAGCATTAAATTTGTAAAAATTCGGCCATTAATATGGGAATACGATTGTACTAAAAAATCAATCATGCTCTTCACATTCATATCAGTTCCATCTATTCCTGCATCATAACCGTAGGACAAAGAGCAATAGCCAAAATCATCATAATATAAGTACACTTGATGATACTGCATAAGTAAAAAAATAAAAAACAGACACCAAATTACCCCAATAATATACTTGCTATTTTTTTCATTTATCACATTCATTACAAACCATTCTCCCTTTTCAATCAAGATATTTACTGGGCTTTCCGTTTCAAATATATGCTCGTACCATATTTCCCTGCACCATTATTTTTTTCTATCTCATACACCGGATAATCACTTATAAATCTTTTTACAAACGAATCTGAATCCATGCCCATCAAAAAGAAAGCAATATCCCCACTATAATTATCAATATCAAACTTATTTATAAATTCATCATAATCCCCCGTATCATAAAAGGTAACTGTTTTACATTTGCTTATTTCCAAACAATATGGATACATCTGCCACACCGCATTGTATATGCATATAGCAGAAGCATCTTTACCATATATTTCCGCATTTTCTAATTGTTCTTTCCTTGATGTATACAGATATTCCCATTTACAATTTGAAATTCCTATGGCTGTTATTACCGCTATCAAAACCGAAAACAATGCCAATGCACTTTTTAATTTATGTACATAACAGATTATACATTTATATAAAACACCCATTATTCCAATAATTAAAATCGGATATATTGGTGATACATATCTGTCAGTATTATATGGTGCTGTTTTTGAAATTAACAATATGTATAATGCTGATGGAATCAATAAACAGGCATATCGTTGTTTTTCGGATTTTTCAAGAATATGTATACCTTCGCCATCATAATTTCTATACAAGAAACTTAATAACCCAATAAATGCAAACACACACAGGATAATCCATAAGTACCCGCCGAACAGGTCATTACTAATTATTTCAAAATACGTTTTTGCCTGGCTGATTAAATTTGAATTCTGCAGATTTTCAATTGATTGAGCCCCACGCCCCCGTTTAAAAATCTGACTAATCATAGATGGAAATATCAGACAGGAAGCCACACCTGATATTAACATAGCTGCTATATATGCTAAAATTTCTTTAATCCTTTTCTTTGTAGCCATAATAATGACAGTAGTTAATGATAAAAAGAAAATATATACTATGAAATAATAATGTGTCAATGCCCCGCAGACTGCAACTGCTGCCAGTTGAATATAGTTTTTCAGCTTAAATTCTGATAAATTCTTTAATATTATGTATGTAAACAATACCACCCAAAACATAGCCATAACATACATCCGCAGGAATGTCGATATTTCCAATACTCCCGCGCTTAAAATGTACATAACGGACATAATATACGTAATTTTTTTATCATCAAACATTAGCATTAGTATTTTTCTGAGCACATAAAGTATTAACATCTGAAATATAATATTTATACTTCCTGCGTATCCCATAGACAGTTTATTTGGAAACAGGGTACATACTGCATGAACCAGCACATAATATAAAGGTGGATGGGTATCATTAGCCTGCTGTGTCCATACATGCCTTAAATCGAAAGTTCCATTTGATGTCATTGCATCCAAATATGGTTGGCTTGCAGGACTATATATCACGCCAGTTTCAGGATAAAATCCATATTCAGCATTCGCTAAATTATAAGTGTACACTTCATCTTCATGATAATCAGCTTTAATAAAAAGCAAGCAGCATAAAATTCCGGCAAATATAATGTATAGTAACATTTCTTTCCAGGTTGCCTTTATTTTGCTTATTAACGTTCCCATAACCTTACTTCTCCTTATCCCTATTCCTGCCAAATCTTATTTAAAATCCAGCTGAGATTCCTCTCATCCTCCGAAATTCCCTCATTTTTGCCATTTATATAATCGGACGCCTTAATACTTACCTCAAAATAGTCATCAGTTATTTCCTCAAGGGGTATTTCAATGTATATTCCCTCACTCTCGGTATATTCCATTGAAAACCTTTCCGTGCCGTTAATCGACACCGCAATGCTTACTTTATCCTTTCCTGCCTGCTTATACATATCCATTGACAGGTATCCCTGTATCTTAAGAGTATTACTCTCCTTAGCTTTGCTGAGAACTATACCGGATTCACTGTCAAGCCACACATAACTGCTGCTGTCACCTCTTTCAATTTCGTAAGAGCCCTTTAGTACATCCGTCGACTTGATGCTTGATGAGATGTAATATCCGTTTTCATCATAATCCTCCTCAGGATCAAAGCCATCACACTCTGCAATTCCCGGCAGTTCAAGCTCCAAATAGCCTATTTGTCCGTTAAGATTCTGATCCGGGCTTGCTACATTGCCTCCCCCAAACCAAATTGCAATCTTCCCGCTGTCGAGCTTCAAAAGAGTTGTATCACACATTACCTTATCCGCCCACTGTGATTCACCGAGATTAAAAATTCCCGTGTAATTGTATTTTTTAAAGTGGACACCATCAAGTGACACTGCAAGACCTATATTCCGGTTTTCCTGTGCATCCCTGCCTGTATATAACATATAAAAATACGGAGCCTTGTATATAACACTTGGTTCACCCAGCCCGTTTTCATCAAATGCACCTGACACGCCCACATCCATGATAGGATTTGAACTGTTTTTCTCCCAGCTTATACCATCAGCAGAACGGGCAATCCCAAGCCTTTGTACGCCAAACCTGTCGATTCCCAGATAGTACATATAAAGCATTTGTCCAAATTCTATTACATATGGGTCAGCGACGCCGCACTCATCAAAGTTTCCGGCTTCTCCTGCTTCAAGCACCGGTTCTGACATCCTGTCAGTAAAGCTTTCCCCATCCCCTGAAATTGCAAGTCCTATTGAAGGCTGCATAGTAGCTTTATTTTCACCCTGATAGTAATAATATACAGAGTCATCATATACAACTGCACTTCCGTTAGCAGCTATATATGTGTTATCCCAGTCATTTTCCCTTATATCAAGTACGGGAGATTCTTTTTTAGTCCAATTTGTTCCATCCTCTGAAACTGCAAGTCCCGTTCTCCATGTATAACCATCCCAGCCTGAATAGTAGTTGTAGTATTTCCCATTCCACAGCACAACAGAAGGATTAAGCACGTCCACACACTCCCAGCTATCCTTATCTCCCTGTGAAATCACCGGTTCCTGCAGCATATTAATCGCCTTGGCATCAAGCCATACATCTGCATCAGGAATTGAATCTGAATAGGTTATATAAAAATAACCGTCCGATGCCGTATCGGTCCGATTACCTGACAGTGCATTGCTGTCACCATTTGCGGACGCCGGATGCGTTATCCTTCCTATCACAAAACACACCGCTAAAAAGGCAATTGCTGCAAGCCATTTAACGTATTTTTTCATCCTCTTCCCCACCTTAATTTTAATAATCTCCTGTTATTCTGCAAAAAATCTGTCCTCAAGCATAATGCACAATGCGTGGTATATCGGCAAATGCAGCTCCTGTATCTTAAAGGTTTCCTTCTCCGGAACAATAATTGACACATCCGATACAGCTTTAATACTTCCACCGTCCCTGCCTGTTAATGCTATAATCATAAGCCCCTTTGCTTTAGCTGTGACAGCGGCGTTTAAAATATTCTGCGAATTGCCGGAGGTTGTAATTCCGAGAAATACATCTCCCTGCGCGCCATAGCCAAATACCTGCTGTGCAAATCCAAGTGTACCGTCCACATCATTAAGGAACGCTGTGCTTAGTGCAGTATGTCCGGTAAGTGCAATCGCCGGCAGTGCACCCTGCAGATTTTTACAAAGATTTTCTCCAAGCTTAGGATTGACCCTCATAATTCCATCCTTCTGCTCCTGTGACAAAGGTCTCTTTTTTATGAAACCCTTCATCAGTTCACCTACAATATGCTCTGAGTCAGCCGCGCTTCCTCCGTTGCCTGCCACAAGAAGCTTACCGCCCTCCTCATATGATTTTTCAATAATCTTATATGCCCCTAAGATATCCTG
>CAYOHM010000083.1:0-8009 GCA_964403785.1 uncultured Alistipes sp. | reverse complement strand
TGCCTGGGTCTTAAGGTGTAGGTGCCCTAAGTCAGACAGCTGCCATTAGGCAGCGAATGCTAAATTATCTTCAGCGTTTATATTTAATTTGGGATTTGACGCATCACCCTGCGACTTGCTTCTCCAACTTCCATTACCCTGTCGAAACCTTTACAAGCCCGTGTAAATTATATTATCAGTTTAAACCAAATATACCGTAAAGTCAATCAACTATAAGTTAAAATCTGTTCCCTAGTACATTTTGCTTATTTTAAACTGTTTTTCCATCTCGCGCCGCTGGTCCTTCTTGGCTATATCCTCCCTCTTATCATAGAGCTTCTTGCCTCGTGCAAGACCTATCTGCACCTTTACGAGATTTCCTCTTACATAAACCTCAAGCGGCACCAGCGTATAGCCCTTCTGTGCTATACGGCCTGCCAGCTTATTTATCTCCTGCTTATGAAGCAGAAGCCGCCTTGGTCTTAACGGGTCACGGTTAAAAATATTGCCCTTTTCATATGGTGTAATATGCATCCCGTAAATATATACCTCTCCCTTGTCAATTCTGACAAATGCTTCCTTAACACTGCATTTTCCCATACGCACGGACTTAACCTCCGTTCCGCAAAGCTCTATACCCGCTTCATAGGTTTCCTCTATAAAATAATCAAATCTTGCTTTTTTATTGTTAGCAATCAATTTAAAATTATTCTCACTCATTTTAATACCTTCTTTAAGTTTCCTGTGCGAACACAAAATCTACGGTTTTCATAAGCTTATCCGCGCCTGCAACTTCGATTCTGACCTTCTGTCCTAATTTGTATATCTTACGGGTGCGCTCGCCAACCATTTGATAATGGGGTTCATCATAAATATAGCAGTCTCCCGGGATATCAGAAACCTTAATCATACCTTCAACCGTATTCATAAGCTCTACATATATTCCAAACTGGCTCATTCCGGAAATTACTCCCTCGTAAACCTCACCGATATGCTGCTGCATATACTCAGCTTTTTTGAGCTTGTCAGTTTCTCTTTCTGCGTCATCAGCCCTGCGCTCAGTAGTGCTTGCATGCTTGGCAACCTCGGGCAGAATTTCCTCGTAGTGCTGCCTTCTCTTAGTTTTTATCCCACCCTTTAGATTCTCCTTTATGATTCTGTGAATCTGAAGGTCAGGATATCTGCGGATTGGCGAAGTAAAATGGCAGTAATACTTTGCAGCCAGTCCGAAATGCCCTATACATTCCGTACTGTACTGAGCCCTTTTAAGCGAGCGCAGCGTAAGCCTGCTAATCATCGCCTCCTCGGGAGTACCTGCAATTTTATCCATAAGCTTCTGCAATTCCTTCGGATGAATATCATCATTGCTCATATGGATAGAATAACCATAGTTATTTATAAGCATACCCAGCTTTGTTATGCGCTCCTGGTCGGGATTATCGTGTATTCTGTATACAAAGGGCATCTCCTGCCAGAAATAGTCCTCGGCTACGGTTTCATTTGCTATGAGCATAAAATCCTCTATAATTCTGGTAGCGGTATTTCTCTCATATGGTTTTACATCTATTGCCCTTCCGTCATCATCAAGTGTTATCTTGCTCTCAGGGAAATCAAAATCTATGGAGCCCCTCTTTCTTCTCTTCTCACGAAGCTTAAGTGCAAGCTCCTCCATAAGCTGAAACATCGACACAAAATCCTTATATTCTTCCATAACCTGAGGGTCTTTGTCTACAAGAATCTTTTTTACATTTGTGTAAGTCATCCTGCGGTCAACATTTACCAGAGTTTCCGTAATCTTATGCCCTGTCACGCTGCCCTTTTCATCAATATCCATAATACAGCTCAGCGCAAGCCTGTCAACGCCCTCGTTAAGCGAACAAATTCCATTGGAGAGCTTATGCGGAAGCATTGGAATCACCCTGTCAACCAGGTAAACGCTTGTTCCTCTGTTAAGAGCCTCCTTATCCAGAGGCGAATGTTCCGTAACATAATGTGACACATCCGCTATATGAACACCAAGGCGGTATCCGTTTTCCTGTCTTGAGATGGTTATGGCATCGTCAAGGTCCTTGGCATCTTCTCCGTCTATCGTGACCGTCTGCCAGCTTCTGATGTCATATCTTCCTGCCTTCTCAGCCTCCGTCACCTCCTCGGGTATCCTGTCCAGATAGTCCATAACCTCCTTCGGATACTCCATAGGTATATCATATGCCTTTACAACCGATAATATGTCAGTTCCCGGGTCATTTATATGCCCGATTATCTGTGTAACCTCTCCCTCCGGATTTTTACCCTTTTGAGGATAACTGTTGATATGAACTACAACCTTGTGCCCCGACATCGCACCCATGCATTTATCCTTCGGTATAAATATATCCTCAGCAATCTTGCTGTTATCAGGAATAACAAAACCATAATTTCTGCTTTTTTCAAAGGTGCCGACAATATCCGTTATGCCATGACTGTTTACCCTGACAATGCTTCCTTCACGTCTTTTGCCGTCCTTTGCGGCATTTTCGACGGACACAAGCACCTCGTCAAGATGAAATGCTCCATTAACCTCCGATTCGGGGATAAAAATATCCTCCGGCTCACCCTCAATCGTCACAAATCCGAAGCCTCGGACATTGCTGATAAATGTGCCTACACGAAGGTTCTTGTCAGGCTTTACATATTTGCCCTTTTGAGTGACCGAAAGCCGTCCTTCGCTTACAAGCTCATTTAATACCTGCAAAAGCTCTTCTCTGTCTTCCTTTGCTACCTGCATAAACATAGCAAGTTCCTTGAATTTCATAGGAACATACAGCTTATCGTTTACCAGCTCGCATATCATATTTTTTCTTTTTTCCAATAAATCCCTTTCCATATGTTCCTCCCCCTGCGGCTAAACTAAAAAAGGAGCTATATGCATAGCTCCCTAATTGCTAAAAGTTCAGGTTCAATACAATTGCGAGTATAAAAAATACAACTGCAAGTATACGGGTAATCTTTTCAAGCTTACCTTCCATTGAACGACCCTTATTCTTACCCCAGTAGCTCTCAGCCGCACCGCTGATGCTGCCTGACAGTCCTGCCGACTTGCCCTCCTGAAGTAATACAACAACTGATATGACTATACATACAAGTACAAAAAGTACTGTTAATACCATTCTGAGAATTTCCACGTCTCACACCTCCTATATTCACGCGAAGACCATTTTATCATATATGTATTTTAATTTCAATATATTTATCTGTTAATTTTTTAATCAGATTTACGCTCTTACGAGAAGTGATTTTCCTGTCATTTCCTTCGGCTGCTCAAGTCCCATTATCTCAAGCAATGTAGGCGCAATATCTGCAAGGCAGCCACCCTCACGAAGTCCATAGGCCGGATCTGCGTTTACAAGAATAAACGGTACCTGATTGGTGGTATGAGCCGTATACGGGTTACCTGTTTCATAATCAACCATTTTTTCTGCATTGCCATGATCCGCACAGATAAACATTACGCCTCCGACTTCCTTAATAGCCTTAACTGCATCGCCTACAAGACCGTCAATCGTTTCAATCGCCTTAACTGCTGCAGAAATAACGCCAGTATGACCAACCATATCCGGATTTGCGAAATTAACAATTATAACATCATACTTGTCGGATTTAATGGCTTCAACAAGATTTCTGCCAACCTCCGGAGCGCTCATCTCAGGCTGAAGGTCATAGGTTGCTACCTTTGGAGAATTAACAAGGATTCTCTCCTCATTCTCATTAGGGGTTTCAATACCGCCATTAAAGAAAAATGTTACATGTGCATATTTTTCCGTTTCAGCAGTACGAAGCTGGGTTTTTCCGCATTTTGCAAGGTACTCGCCAAAAGTATTGGTGATAACCTCTTTTTCAAAAGCAACTTTTTTATTAGGAATTGATTCATCATAATTCTTAAAGCACACATAGGTAAGCGGAATACGTCCATTCTTTCTCTCAAAGCCCGTAAAATCATCATCACAGAAAGCTCTTGTTATTTCACGCGCACGGTCAGGACGGAAATTGAAAAAGATAACCGAATCATTCGGCTTTACCACTGACAACGGCTTGCCATCCTTAACAATTACAGTCGGAAGTACGAACTCATCTGTAACTCCTGCCTCATACGAAGCCTCCATTGCCTTAACCGCATCCTCAGCCTGAACGCCCTCGCCCGTAACAAGTGAATTATATGCCTTTTCAACACGATCCCAGTTATTATCACGGTCCATTGCATAGTAACGTCCGCTTAAGGAAGCCACCTTGCCGACACCGATTTCTTTCATCTTATCCTCAAGTGCCTTTACATAGTCCCTGCCTGAAGCCGGAGGTGTATCACGTCCGTCAAGGAAAGCATGCACAAATACCTTCTCTACGCCGCATCTTTTAGCCATCTCAAGCAATCCGTATACATGAGTAATATGACTGTGAACACCGCCGTCTGACAAAAGACCCCATAAGTGAAGGTCCGAATTATTTTCTTTGCAGTTTTCCATTGCCAAAAGGAGCTGCTTATTTTCAAAGAAAGTACCGTCATTAATGTCTTTCGTGATTCTTGTAAGGTCCTGATATATTATACGGCCCGCACCCATATTCATATGTCCAACCTCAGAGTTACCCATCTGTCCGTCCGGAAGACCTACGGCAAGCCCTGAAGCATTGCCTGAAACAAAAGGGTACTCCTTCATAAGCTTGTCCATAACCGGAGTGTTAGCCATTGCTACTGCATTTCCCTTAGAATTATCATTTAAACCGTAACCATCAAGTATCATTAAAACAACTGGTTTCCTGCTCATTTTGTATTTCTCCTTTTCATAATATCAATTACATCTGCAAGCTCACACACGCCTTAGCTTCGCAGCCAGTGTTAATTTTATCACACTAAATTAGTTTTATAAAGAACTTTTTTATTTGCCGGTGTACTCATTGCACATTTTAATTACATAAGCCGCCTCTTCATCGGTAAGTTCAGGGAACATAGGTAATGAAACACAGTGGGCAGCCAGATACTCAGCATTCGGGCAATCCCCATCCTTATATCCGAGGTGTGCATATGCCTCCTGTAAATGACATGGAATCGGATAATGCTTATCACAGCCGATTCCCTTTTCCTTCATATAGCTGATAAAGCCCTCCCTGTCAGGTGTGGTAATCTCAAATAAATGAAATACCGGTTCTGTTTCCTTAGGATGAGCCTGCAGCGTGATAAGTGGATTTGTAATTTCTTCAATATATCTGTAAGAAAGCTCTTTTCTTCTTGCAGTCCACTCATCAATGTGTTTGAGCCCGACAGAAAGCACAGCCCCCTGAATACCTTCCAGGCGCATATTGTAACCAATCATAGTATGCTCATATCTTACACTTGAGCCTTGATTTTTTATAACATTTATCCTGTCATAGTATTCTTTATTGTCGGTTGTTACTGCTCCTCCCTCACCGAAGCAAAAGAGATTTTTGCCCGGATAGAAGCTAAAGCAGCCCATCTGCCCGAGAGAGCCCGCATATCTTCCTTTGTATTTTGCCCCGTGTGCCTGTGCACAATCCTCCACAACAAAAAGATTATGCTTGTCCGCAACTGCCTTTACCCCGTCATAATCAAAGGGCTGTCCGTATAAATGAACGCCGATAATACCCTTCGTCCTGTCAGTAATCTTTTCCTCAAGCTTATCTGGGTCAATTTCCCAGGTATCACTCGTACAATCGACAAAAACAGGTGTTGCGCCGCAATATGTAGGCGCCCACGCCGTTGCTATAAATGTATTGGCAGGGACGATAACCTCATCCCCCTGCTTAACATCAAGAGCCATCATGGCACAATGAAGCGCCGAGGTTCCGTTATTAACACCTGTTGCATATTTTGTATGACAGAACTGTGCAAATTCCTCCTCAAACCGGTCAGCACATATGCCGCCCGAAAATGAGGTTTTGTCACACGCCTCCATAATTGCCGCATCATATTCTTCTTTGTATTTAAGATAATTTCTTTTAATGTCAATTCTTTTTATAAAGTCCATTTTACACATCCCTTTTATTTTATAAAGTATTCCTCAACAAGTGACTTCTTAAGTTCAAATATCCTGACAAGATAATTTACTATAAGCTTTTTGACATCAACCTTGGTATCGTAATCATCATTCCATACTACTGGAAGCTCGGCAATCTCAAAGCCCAGCTTTTCGCCGCGTATAAGCAGCTCTGCACAGTAAAACCATCCGTTATCATTTCCCGAATATGCGATAAGCTCATCAAGACATTCTTTTCTAAAGAACTGAAAGCCCTCCATAGTGTCTGAAACCTTTACTCCAAAGAGCAGTTTAATAAGCACATCAAGACCGATGCTCGTTATGTTTCTCGAAGCTTTCCTGCCGTTTACCTTTGATTTTTTGGAAAGGCGGTTGCCCTTTATCACGTCGATTTCAGGGTGTTTTTCGAAGCCCTTCATCACCCTCGTAAGATACTTAATGTCCGTTGACAGGTCAACATCCACATATCCTATGATTTCACATTCATTCTGCTTAGCCGCCGTCCTGAATGCCAGTCCAAATCCTTTTTGTTCAAGAGAAATATACTGGATATTATTATATTTCGCAGCAAGCTCTTTTATTATGTCCAAAGTTCTGTCCGTCGAACCATTATCTGCAATCGTTATAACCGCATCTATCTGCGGGTGCTTCTTAAGAAAACTCTCCGTTGCGCTGATACCCTTTTCAAGTCTTCGTTCTTCATCAAGCACCGGAAAAACTATATTAACCTTCATGCTTAGTACCTCTTTCCTATTTGAGATTTTTATTGGCAGTTTCCACTACATATGACGTTTTTTTATAATTAATGTCAAGAATAAGCGACATATATTTTACAATTACCGACAGCAAAAGGAAAATTCCGAAAAAACCAAACGAAATCACTCCCATAAGCGAAACCCAGCCAGCTACAACATTATCCTCCACCCAATATGAATACAATGCCCATATTCCGGTTCCGATACTTACCAAAAGAAAAATACAGCTCATTATATATGTTATATTCTCCATAAGCTTTGTAAATATTATGGTATAATTTATCCCGGAATTAAGCCTGTATGACAGCTCTTTGTTGTTGCGCTTTCTGCTTTTTGCGCTTTTTACGGGTATGTAATTGATATGGTCATTTGGAAGACCGCAGGCTGCGTACAGCATTTTTCTGTAAGGAATCGTATTATTCAAAATCTTAATGCGGTTAATCGCACGTCTTGATACTATTCTGAAGCTCTCATGCCTTACCACATACGGATTTCTGAAATTAATGAGCTTATAGAATACTCTTGAGGCAAAGCTCATCTTATTGTCACCGGCAGATACTATATCATAGCCCTCTCTTGCCCTGTTAAACACATCAATTACGAGCTGTGTATCATAATCTACCTCAATGGAATCAAATTCAAACAGGAAATCACCGATTGCAAAATCATCACCGGCACACATTGACGCCTCCATACCCTGATAATATGCCATCTGTACGGTTTCCGCCATTATATTAAGCTCAAGTCTTTTAAGTATGTCATTTATGCTCTGTTCGCAAACCTCTGTGTGGCCGTCGCACACAAATATGACCTCGTTATTTTCAAAATTTTCTGAAAGCTTTCTTACCACCTTATCGCAAAAATCATAAACCTGCTCATTGGTGCAGTTATGAATATATGCAACTGTGGAGATAAAACATTTATTCTTTTCAACCATGCTGTTTTTCATGGCTTCTCCTCCTGCAAAAACATTCTTACTATATTACTCAAGATATGAGTCCAAATCATAAACTGTATTAATCTTGCCGCTGAGCACGCTCACAAAATACGGTTCTGTTGAAAAGCACCGGATTACAGTCGGTCTTGAATCATCAATCTCAGACGCTTTAAGTATCGGCTTCATCGAAAACAGGGAACGTTCATACTCAAAGCTGTAATCCTCCCTCATATATTTCCTTGCTATCTGGCTCATATAACTCCATGCGGTTGCAGGTTTGTTCGGACATTCATTGCAATTTGCAAGATAGTC
>CAYOHM010000082.1:0-8038 GCA_964403785.1 uncultured Alistipes sp. | reverse complement strand
GCCTAAGTACCGACGGCAAACAATGGCCTTAAAATTGTGCCTGCAAACCTACTGCTTAGTGTACCGGCGGTGAAGAATTGCCTCATAATCGGACATATAAGCCAGCGCCCCGCCGCAGCTACATAACTGACTAATTAGAAAGGATAATTTATGAGCATTGAGAAATTAACTTTTTTGGGGGTTGATGCCGTGAGATTGTGTTTTGACAGGTATGAAGCGACGATTCTGTACGGGCGTGGCTGCAATGTCATTGATTTCAAGGTTATTACTCCCAGGGAAGTGTTGAGCATATTGCATACTCCCACGCAGGAGGACATGGCGGAGTTTGAGAAATCTCCGCAGAGATTCGGCAGTGCCGTCTTATTTCCTCCGAATAAAATTGCAGGGGGCATTTATGATTGGGAGGGCAGAACATATGACCTTAACAGCAACGGAATCCATTTTTCACACGGGGTTCTTAAGGAAGCTGCGTATGAGCTTGTGCATATGTCACAAACTCCGCAATCCGTCTGTGTTAAATGCGCCCTTCATTCATCAGCGACGCCGTATTTTAAAGCCTTTAACTGGGACTTTAAGGTTACGTTTGAATTCGAACTGTCAAGGGAGGGATTGTCGCAAAACCTTATAATAGATAATACGGGCAGGGAAAATATTCCGTTTGGTGCTGGATACCACACCGCCTTCCTGTTTCCGCAAAACAAGAACTACACTGCTTGTGACTACTGCATTGAGGTTTCTTCGGATTATCAGTGGGAAACCGACGAAAATCTTATTCCGACCGGCAGATTAATTAAGCAGCACATTCCTTACAGCAAGGGAGGCGTAGCGCCTTTAGCCGGAAAGCTTAATGACCATTTACGGGCTGCTTTGTCAGAAAACGGCTTTAACAGGGCTGTTATCACCAATAAAAAAAACGGGCAGCAGTTCATATATGAAACTGCCCCCGATTTCGGCAACTGGATGATATGGAATAACAATGCGGACTTTGATTACGTCTGCATCGAACCCATGACCTGTATAATTGATGCCCCACATTCCACGCTTTCACCGCATGAGCATGGCTTCATGACCCTTAAAGCGGGTGAAAGGTGGTCTGCAAAGGTGCTTTTGCATATGGCATAAAGCACCTTTTAACTTTGTATCTGCTTCATACGATAAAACTCGCCTTTTAATTCCATTAGTTCTTCATATGTACCATACTCTGCACACTTGCCATCACGAATTACCGCAATTTTATCTGCTTCACGGATTGTCGATAAACGATGTGCAACAATGAAGGTTGTTCTGTCCTTCGTAAGGTTATTTATTGCCTCATGTATAAGCTGCTCTGAAATACTGTCAAGCGCAGAGGTTGCCTCATCAAATATGATTACCCTCGGATTACGGATAATTGCTCTCGCTATGGAAATTCTCTGTCTTTGTCCGCCCGAAAGCTTTCCTCCGTGCTCGCCTATTATCGTGTCAATTCCGTCCGGAAGCGAATCTACCAGCTCCTTAAGATTAGCAGCCGAAACTGCCCTATCCAGCTCCTCCTGTGTCACATCCGACATTCCGTATACTATATTGTCCCTGATGCTGCCCGAGAACAAAATAGTATTCTGGGGAACAACCGCCAGGTGCTTTCGATAGCTTCTAAGGTCAATATCTTTAATATTATGTCCGTCAATCAGTACGTCGCCTTCAAGCGGCATATTGAAGCCTATTACAAGGTTTAGAATCGTGGTTTTACCTGCACCCGATTCACCAACCAAGGCAATGGTTTCACCCTTCTTTACCGTGAGATTAAGACCATTTAAAACCTCTTTGCCATCCCTGCTGTATTTAAACGTGACATTTTTAAATTCAAAGCTGCCGTCGACACTGTCAAGCGCTTCCTTGCCCTCGTTGTCCTCCACATCCTCTGCAATAAGGACCTCGCCGATTGACCTGACTGACTCAAGTCCCTTTGTTATGGTCGGTATCAGTGTCATAATCGCCGATACCTGCTGCACTATCGTTGAAAAATAATTCTGGTAAAGTGCAATATCACCTACAAGAATCCTGCTGTTATATGCCAGATAAGCGGTAAATGCAAGACAGATAACCTGAAAAACCTGGAATACCGCCCAGCCTACCGAGCCGAAGGTTGACTGGATAATATCGAGCTTGTAGCCCTTTTCAGCCACCTCCATAAGATGTTCGCTCACTCTTGAGGTTTCCTCCTCCTCAAGGGCATGGGCTCTTGTTACCGGAATGAGCTCAACCATTTCCATAACCTTGGCAGATGTGCTTTCCATTTCCTGTCTGAATTCCTGATTGCGCTTCTTTATTACGCCCTTGAAGGTAACCATGGTAATAGCCGCCACAGGTACGGTAAGTACAAAAAATATAAATACTATCCAGCTCTTACTTACCGTAACAATCATTGCGATTACAATATTAAGTGCAATCTGCAGCGCACTTACAAACAACTGTGTTGAAAGAGTTTCGACCGCCTCAACATCACGCATTATTTTGGACTGAAGTCTGCCCGACTGCATATTTTTGTGGTAGGAAATCGAAAGCTGCTGCAGTTTTTTTACCAGCGCGCCTCTCAAACCGCTTTCCACATATCTTACTGCCATACTTTTGTATTTAATGTGAAAATAATTCATCGGCACATTTAAAAGTATGAGAAAAACCATAAGTGAGACATTAAATGCAATCTTTTCAAGGCAATCCGGGTCATTAAGCGTGACATAATTAATAATATTTGCAAGTACAATCGGTGAAACCCAGACCGGACTGTGCTTGATAACAAAAAACACCACCGACAGGAAAAACTTTCCGTAATTGCCCTTATATATGCTGACAAGGGTCATAAGGGGATTATCCCTGTATTTCTGGAAGCTCTTGATAAATTTTTCCTCTGCATTATCCCTTGCAGGGTCCCATAATTTTCTTCTATTTTTCGATTTCATCTACGTTCTCCGCAATAACGTCCTGCCCCTCACAGCCCATTATATTAACATTCTTAAGAATTAATTTTTCGGCATTCAATGCATATATTCCCATCCGGCAGCTTTCATTGCAGCCGAGCATCATTGCAGCAACGCCGCTTTTCGGCTCAGCTGCATATGAAACATTGACATTTTCAAAGGTAAGGCAGGTAATCTTGCGCTCAGGCAGACCCGTGATGTACGCCGCTGCGACATGGCAGTTTTTGGCATCAATATTGCGAAATGTAAGCCGCTTGATATACGGTGTCCTGTCATCAACCTCAAGCGCGTTCTTTGACGAAACATACTCCGTCTTGCCGTCAGGGTCACAGAAATAAAAGCTGTTTACAACAAACGGCGTCATAACGTTATCCATTGTAATATTCTCGAAGGTAATATTATCAAGAACCGAATCCTCTCCCCTACCCCTTCTGGTCTTAACACGAAGACCACGGTCGGTATTCATAAACAGACAGTCCTTAATCGTAACATTATTAACTCCGGCGGCAATCTCACTTCCAACGGTAACGGCTCCATGCCCGTCCCTCATACAGCACTGGCGGACCAACATATTGGAGGTCGGACGTTTTAACTTCCTTCCCATATAAATCTTGCCGGACTTTATCGCAATACAATCATCACCTACGGAAATATATGTACCGACAACCTCAACATTTGTACAGCTCTCCGGGTCAAGTCCGTCCGTGTTATGAGAGTTAAAAGGATTCTTTATCTTTACATCAATGAATTTCAGATTATCTGAAAAATACGGATGCAATGTCCAGGACGGTGAATTCTGAACAGTAATTCCATGTATCACAACATTACTGCAATGGCTGATAAATACAAGTCTTGGTCTCCATGCTATCTTGCGGATTTTAGGTTCAAACCACCAGTTATCAAAATCTGCACAGCCATCAATTGTGCCCTCACCCGTGATAGTGATGTTTTCCGCATTTACGGCTGTGATTATTCCACTAAACATATCGAGAGGATTTCCCTCCCAGGTGCCGAGATTATACTCCTCTTTCTCATCATAGCTGTCAATTATTCCCGGGAAAACAGGGAACTTTGAACGCTCGGTAAAGGCTGACAGGGTTGCACCCTTACAAAGCTCAAGGGTAAGATTACTCTTTAGGAAAAGCGAGGCAATCTTGTAAGTACCGCCCGGCACCATAACGGTGCTGTCCTTCGGACAAGCCATAATAGCAGCCTGAATAGCGCACGTATCGTCATGCTCACCGTCACCGTAGGCTCCGAAATCCCTGACATTTAAGGTTACAAAGGTGTAATCCGTCTTAACCGTAAGTGAGGATACTTCCTCACCCGGATAATCAGCCTTTATTACATACTCCGTGTCCGGCTTTAACCCGTAGATTGAAGTAATAACCTTATTATCCGTAACATATTTTTTGGCATTCACATAAATATCATAAGTTTTTTCCGTATAATATCTTCCCGAATCCGTTAATTCTACCACGATACTTCTTGCAGTTTTAGCTATTAATTTTAATTCCATCCGTCATTCCTCCCAGCGTAATTTTTTTCAGCCATAAGCATAACAACTGCACCGCGATTAATATCCTTTGACTCTACATTTTCAAGAACATCCTCATACCATTTAAGTGCGATAGCTTCATACTTCTCTGCAAGCACAACCTTCAATCTGCACGCCTTAAGAATTGCATAAGAAGCAAGCGCCTTATCATTTATATCAAGCTGCGGGGCATTGAGCACATCTGCCATAGCCTCCTTAAAAAGCGTCTTAAGACCCGCATAATACTCATAAATCGCCTGGTCCACCGACTCAATTCCTTCAATAACCGCTGTCATAAAATATGCACTGTTCTTATTTGCATTGGCTGCCGCTTTGTTGTATCTGTTCATCATATCCTGATAGTGCTCCTTGCCTCCGAGCTTTGTTTCATACTTTGTATAAAATGCAAGAGCCATCTCGTCCGTTTCTTCATCAAAGGACGCTCTAAGCTTAGCCATAAGGTCCTTAATACGTCCGGTCACCTCAGCTTCGCCCTCCTCAAGCATATAAAAAGCTGCTATACCTGCATATTTCTTATCGTATGAGATTCTCGGCATAAGGTTATTAAGTATTCTTGCACACTCGCTGCTCTTTCTTCCGATAATGCCAAGCCCCTGAAGCATAAGACTGTTGGAATTGCCCCAGCTGTCTGCACACTCCTCGTTAAAATTTTCCACAGTTGCACGAACAAAATTATCAATTTTCAATTTATATGTCCTCCCTAGAGTATTTAAAATAGTCAAAGTAAGCTTTTAGGCTGCCTTCTTCTCCCGAATGTGCATACATTCCAACCATTGCTCCCGTAAATCTTTTACCTTTTTTGACGCCTTCATCGCATAAATAATAAACATTATCAAGCTCACATATCTGCTCATATGCTTTACCATCGATGCTGAAGGAAAAAGTTCTTTTAAGGTACTGCGTATTAATTTTTAAATAAAGAGCGACTTTATCCTGCACCTGTGAGAGCTCATAAACTGCCGAGGCTGCCTTCGTATCAAGGATATACTCCTCAACCTTAAGGTATGTCCTGCCGTCACATCCGAAAACGCCGAATTTAAGCCATGTATTTTCGTCATAATAACAGGTAAGCCCCGCGTCCTGCCCGTCCTTAAGACTATCAAGCGTAAGGTGTGTGTCACACTCAAAGCAAAAATGTCTCTGGCGCTGGAGTATTATACTCCTGCAGTCAGTAGAATCCAAGTCGTGAGGGCTTCCGGTAATACAAAGCCTGCCGCCAGACAGCTTAAAAGCATCCTTATGCGGCGGTCTTGGGTACATCCAATAAAGCTTTACCTGCTCAGCATCAAAATCGTCAAACAGTGTATCACTCATAGGTACGGTATCAATAGTGCTGATTTTGGGCTTAAGGTTCAAGGTGCCCGGACCGTCCAGATTATTTACAATCGGCCAGCCGTCAGCCGTCCATGTAATCGGGTCAAGCGCCGTTTCACGCCCAAGAATACTGTACTTTCCGTTATACGTCCTTGCGCACAGATAAACCATAAACCACTGACCGTCCTGTGTTTTGACCGGTTTACCGTGACCGCAGCGCAAAAGCGGTGCCGAATCATCATTCTGGCGCATTATCGGATTATACGGACAGGGCTTATATGGTCCGTACAGGTTTTGTGAACGTGAAACCGTAATCCTGTGCCCCATTCCGGTTCCGCCCTCAGCCTCAAAAAGATAATAAAAGCCGTCTTTTTTAAGCAAATGCGGTCCCTCGGGCGCTCTCTTATAATCACCGTAATATAAAAGCTGTGCCTTGGAAATCTGCTTAGTACATTCTTTATTTAATTCAAAAATGCGTGCTCCTCTGTTAAGCAGCATATATTTTCTTCCGTCATCATCAACAAATATTGAGGGGTCAATTCCGTCCTCATCAATTATCGCAGGCTCGGAATAAGGACCCTGCGGCTTATCCGAGGAAACTATTATTTGTTTCCTGTATACCGCCTGGGTATCATTAAGCCTGTATGTAGCGGTTATAAAAAATCTTCCGTCATGGTATGAAATATCCGGAGCCCAGTAGCCGCGTCCTCCCTCCAGCTCGTCAAGAGCGGCCCATTTGGGATTGGTAATCGCGTACCCTATTATTTCCCAGTTTACAAGGTCTCTTGAATGTGAAACCGGTATACACGGAAAGAAGATAAATGTTGAATTAACCATATAATAGTCATCGCCGACCCTGACAACCGAAGGGTCAGGAAACATACCAGTCCTTATCGGATTGCGGTACATATTCTCCATTCTGCCGCCGCAGTACTGCACAAAATAATCGTAAATCTGAGGATTGTCAAGTCCATATGCCAGGTCATACGGCGTGATAAGCTCCAAATCCCCCTCAAGCGGATTCATACCGACACGCTCAGTCAAATACCTCACCACCTCAAGGTTGCCCGATTCAACACCGTAATGCAGTATACCCCTGTGTTTTTTATCGTATATGTTCATACTTGCACGCGAGTATTCAACGATATACTTTACAATCTCCAAATCCCCTTCCCTTGCTGCAATAAATGCCATGTGACACCCATCATCAGCAGGAATGTCAATTACAGGCGGGTCATTTACGAGAATTTCCTCTACAAGCTGCAGATTATGTGATTTGATAGCCTCTTCCAATAAATTCATTAAAGCCTCCTTAGATGCCCGATACTAGTCAACCAGCAATGCCGGGTCCTCAAGGTCCGCTGTCGGGTCTACAAGTACGCTCGCGTATTCCTCTCCAAGCTTTGCGACCTCCTGTGCTATAAGACCTGCAAATTTATATGCACCTTCATACTGCAAATGCGAATTATCCTCCTTGCCGTCCGGAAAGTTCGGATATTTTCCGGCAGGAACGTGCAGAAACCATTTCTTAGTCTCCTCGTACCCCGCTTCCTCAATTAAATTCTTGCTGAGCGTGCAAAGGTCTACAACAGGAACCGAAAGCTCTTTGCCAAGCTGGCGCATTGCCTGCGGATAGTCCTGATGATTCCCCTCCCTGAGCGTTACGTGGTCCTCATTAAATACCCTTCTGTAAAGCGAGGTGATAAAAAGGGGATATGCTCCATGCTTTCTTGCCACCTGCACAAACTTTGTCAAATTCTCCTGATACGAGCCAAAACTGTCCGTATGCCTTAATTCGTCAGGCTTCTCATCATTATGCCCAAACTGTATGTATATAAAGTCCCCTGCTTTGATTTCACGATCAATAAGCTCAAGTCTTCCCTCATCTATAAAGCTTTTTGTACTTCTTCCATTCTCTGCGTAATTTTCAATCTTAACGTTTCTCTTAAGATACAAGCCATATGCCTGTCCGATTCCTGTCTGTGGGAAACTCATATAAAAATTCTGCTTTACTGTTGAATCCCCCGCCCAAAAAATTTTAGTTGACATATCTTTCCTCCAAGATGATTGTATTTGAGGCGTTTGTAAGACTAAGGCAGGGTGGTGCAGGCATATATGTGCGATTATGCGGCACGTTTGCACTAAGAGTTCGTTCGCAGCGGTACATAAGGCAGCAAAATACGCTGCCTAAGTACCGGCGACGAACAAT
>CAYOHM010000081.1:0-8298 GCA_964403785.1 uncultured Alistipes sp. | reverse complement strand
TCTTGTGCAAAATTACCATATCACTTTGTGATATGTACCTTAAAATAAAAAATACAAAAACTCACGAATAAAAAAAGCCATAGGAGAAACCTCCTATGACTTAAAATACAATATTATCTTTTTTCCATTCACACATATCCGCGATTGTAATATTATCAACCACTGTGTTTAATGCTTCGTCCATTTTTCTCCACAAAATAATATTGGAATAATCTTCCTTACTCTCACACCGGCTGTCCTCAAGACAGGGGGCAACACAAAGCCCGCCCTCCATAATCCGCAGCACCTTACCTACCGTGCATTTTTCGGGCGGTGTATAAAAAAGATAACCTCCATGTGCTCCACGCACACTGCGTATTATTTTGTTTTTTGCAAGTGTCCCGACAATCTGCTCCAAATATTTTTCGGATATGCCGCAATGTGCTGCACTGTCTTTAACGCTCAATGGGTTTTCCCCGGCATACAATGCCAAATCTGTTAAATATGCAAGTGCATACCTGCCCTTCGTAGATATCATCAATTTCCTCCCTGCACCCGCGAACTGACTACCTACTGCTCACTCTGCGCAATCTTTGCAGCCCTGACAGCCTTGCTGAGCTGGTCTGCGCATGAAGTATTTCTCGCTCCGCACAGATTCCCTGACAGCTTTTCAATAACGTAATCAGCGCTCTGACCCTCAACCAAAAGTCCGATAGCCTTAAGATTTCCGTTGCAGCCTCCGTCAAAGGATACATTTCTTACATTCTCTCCGTCCAAATCAAGATGTATCACCTTTGAACAGGTTCCGGTTGTCTGATAATCATAATGAAACATAATTAACCTCCATTTTTAATATTCCCATTTAATAACTGCTTTTTCGATTTTGTTCACAACAATATCTATAACCGTGGTTATCACACCAACAGTAATGATGCCCGCGAGCACGCATCTGTAATCGGCAAAGCTCTTGTACTTTTCGATAAAATATCCTATACCAAGATTAATTCCCAGCATTTCCGCACCTGAAAGACACATAAAAGCGCCCCTTAAGCTTTTTGAAATACTGCTTATTATTCCCGGCAGGCAATAAGGAAATATTACCTTGACAAGCATTCCCACCGTTCCGACACCCATCGTACGCGCAGCTTCTATGATATGATGGTCAATCTGTGCAACTCTTGCAACCGTTCCCTGAAAAGTCGGCCAGAATACTGCAAAGAATATAACAGCTATCGCTGCCTGACGGAACGTTGAAAAAATCATTATAAGGTATGCCGAAAACATAAGCGGCGGAATGAGGGTTATCACGTTTGAAATAGGCAGCAATACCTCTCTGACTCTCGGAATCCAACCTGCTAAAAGTCCAAGCAGGGTTCCAAATACCGCGGCTAACAAAAAGCCCCAGAAAAGAAGCTGCAATGAGCCCCATACATCACTAAGTATTTCTGTCGGTTTTTCCACAAATACATGGAAGAGGCCTTCTGCGGACGGGATAAGCAAATCATTATGTATCCATCCGAGCTTGTAAGACACCTCCCACAGTATGAAAAAAGCAAACAGGACTATGGCTATATCCGATGTGCTTTTCTTCTTACTCACGAAGAAGTATACCACATAAATAACATATGATGCAACCAGAACCACTATATATGCAGCGCTGTCATAATAAACCTTATGTGTAGTAAAATAAGGAAGTGTTAGTGTCAAAATTATATTGACAATCATAAGCAGGGTTGCAATGCCAAATTCAATATACATACCTTTATCAAGCTTAAATACGTTCTTCATAGCGTTACCCCCGCATCAATATTATCCTCCACATGGTCATAAAAGGATGAAATAAGCTGACGATGAAGCTTTTCGTATTCATCAGTTCTGATTAGTTCATCCCTCACTCTCGGATGAGGAAGATTTACCTTAAGTATACTTCGGATTTTTCCGGGTTCCATAACTACCACTCTGTCGGCAAGAAGTATCGCCTCATCTATATCATGAGTAATAAATACAACCGTCTTTTTATGCTCCACACAGAGCTTTGATACAAGCTCCTGAAGTTCAAGACGAAGCTTCGGGTCTATTGCTCCAAACGGCTCATCCAGAAGAAGAATATCTGACTCAAGTGCCAGAGCCCTTGCAACCGCCACTCTCTGCTTCATTCCACCAGAAAGCTGATTCGGATAGCGGTCCTTCGCTCCGGTAAGACCGACGCTTTCAACATACTGGTCTGCAAGCTCCTGCATTTGTTTCCTGCTGTATCCCTTGCCGCTTTGTTTTATTCCGAAAATCACATTTCCCTTAACAGTAAGCCATGGAAACAGTGAATACTGTTGGAATACAACTGCTCTGTCTATTCCCGGACCCTTAATTGGTTTGCCGTCAACTAAAATGCTGCCTTCCTTTGCACGATTAAGCCCGTTTAACAGACTTAAAAGAGTGGACTTACCACAGCCCGAGGAGCCAAGTATGCACACAAACTCACCCTGGCGAATTTTAAGATTAACATTGCTCAGTGCTGCAAATCTTGTTCTTTTATCAACATAATCAAAGGAAACATCCTTTATTTCTATTTTGTATGGATTACCTGATAAATCCCTTCCGGCTGTTTCACTCATCTCAATCTCCTTAATCATCATAAAGTTCAGTTGAAAGATATCGTTCTCCGCTGTCCGGAAAAATCACAACAATATTCTTTCCCTTATTTTCATGTCTTTTAGCCACTACCTGTGCCGCATACAGTGCAGCTCCCGAAGAAATTCCTGCAAGCACCGCATCAGTTTTTCCAAGCTCACCTGCTGCTTCAAAGGCCTGCTGTGATGTCACGGCAATTACCTCATCATAGACCTCCATATCAAGAGTATACGGAACAAATCCGGCTCCGATGCCCTGCAGCTTATGCGAGCCTGCCCTGCCTTCCGATAATACCGGTGAATCCTTTGGCTCGACGGCAATTACCTGAACATTAGGATTAACCTCCTTTAAATACCTTCCGGCTCCGGAAAGTGTTCCTCCGGTGCCGACACCTGCAACAAAAATATCAACATTTGAAGATGTATCCTTCCATATTTCAGGACCCGTTGTTTCGTAGTGTGCACGCGGATTCGCATCGTTGGTGAACTGTCCCGGTATAAAGCTGTGGGGAATCTGTTCTGCAAGCTCCTTTGCCTTGGCAATTGCTGCCTTCATACCGCCCTTGCCGTCCGTAAGCACCAGCTCAGCGCCATATGCTTTTAAAACATTTCTTCTCTCAGCGCTCATAGTATCCGGCATAACAATGATTACCCTGTAACCCTTGGTTGCAGCCACAGCGGCGATACCTATTCCGGTATTACCGCTGGTCGGCTCTATGATAACCGAGCCCTTCTTAAGAAGACCCTTTTCCTCAGCATCCTGTATCATATACAGTCCGACCCTGTCCTTAACACTTCCGGCAGGATTAAAATATTCAAGCTTTGCAAGAATCGTAGCATCAAGATTATGCTCTTTCATATATCCGTTAAGGCGCAGCAAAGGTGTCTGCCCAATTAACTGTGAAACATTTTCTACTACCTTCATGATAATTTCTCCTTATCTAAGCTTTGACTCAATCGGATTGATTGAAGCATCTACCGAAAGAACACCATTTGCAGGATTACGGTCACTCCACTTTGGTGAATTCCATATTGAAGTTGAGATAACTGACTGATAATCCTGTGCCGTCTCTCCTTCAGGGTGTCGCAGGTAAACCTCCTCAGGTGTACTGCTAAGTTTCTTTCTGCTTCCGTCAGAAGCCCAGAGTTCATCATAAGGAACCTGTGAAGCAATCCTGAAAGCATAGCTTCTGAAAAGTTCAGGTCCTGCCTCCTTAGGAAATTCAAAGAATGTATATTTCTTAAAAACAGGAATACTGTATAAATCCTTAACATATCCCCAAATATTCGGATATTCGGTAATTCTCTTCTTCATAGGACCGATATTGTGATAATAGCTTGTCTCCCAGCGGACTAAGGTCACATAAAGACGAATATCGGAATCCGTTATGTAATCACCGAATATGAATCTGTTGGATTCAAGTCTTTTATCAAGCTTTTCAAGAGAATCAAAGAAATCCTCATATGCCTCATTGTATGCCACCCATGACTGGCAGAACGCCATACGGTAATGTCCGTTATTTATATGCGGAAAAAGCCAGTCATTAAATTCATCAATCTCTTTTCTGTATTTTACAGGATAAAGATCAGGTGCATCCTTTGGCTGGAATTTTCTGAATTGTACCTCTATATAATTTGTAAGTCTGTGATAATCATTGTTTACAGCCTTCTTCTCCTTAAGGTCCACAAAAGTCGGCGTTGTAGCTCTTCCCTTATATTCAGGGTCAGCATTCTTATAAAACTCACTTAAAAAATAAGCTCCTGCAAGAGGGTCCTTATGACCCGGCTGGTCAGCAAAGCCATGACCGTATTTGTTGGTCTGACCGCTGTGTGTTGTATGTGCATCTGCTATCACATCAGTAAGTCCCAAAATATCACGGACGATTACCGGTCTGTTTGACCAATGGCATCCATGCGCCCAATATATCGCAAATCTGTTTGCCTCAGCCTTATTATCATCAGGTCCGTCACCAAACGGCTTAATGAAAGCATTCGGCTGACGAATAAAAGCACCTCTTTCATCAATCTCGCTGATAGTTTCCCTTGGTCTTGGGTTTACACCGACCTCTATTGCATGCTCCTGTGCCTCTTCGTCAGTATATACATCTTCAAAAGATGTATTTAAGGCACCGCAGCCGTTTGAAAAATCTGCTCCACATTCACCCATATCTTTAATCTCCATTCTTATTATTCTTCAAACAAATCACTTGATAAATATTTATTGCCGCCATCCGGGAATAAAACCACAATATTCTTTCCCTTATTTTCAGGCTTTTTACCTATCTCTACCGCTGCCCAGAGTGCTGCACCGGCACTGATTCCGATAAGCAGTCCCTCCTTTTTCGGGCACAGTCTTGCATACTTATATGCATCCTCGTCCGTGCAAAGAAGAATCTCATTATACAGGCTTAAATCCGTAATAGGGCATATAGCTCCTCCGCCTATGCCTTGAATCTTATGTGGACCCGGCTCTCCGCCGTTTAATACAGGACAGCCCGCCGGCTCAACACCGTATATCTTAACATCCGGATTCTTTTCTCTTAAAAACCTTCCTATTCCTCCCGAGGTGCCGCTGGTTCCTACTGTGGCAACAAAAATATCAACCTTGCCGTCCAGTGCGCTCCATATTTCCGGTCCGGTGGTCTGGTAATGAGTTTCAGGATGATGAGGATTTTCTCCCTGCCCGAGCCTAAAAGCACCTGGCGTATTTTCGGCAATCTCCACTGCCCTCATTCCTCCGCCGCCAAATCCGTTGCTCTTTGGCGTGAGCTCAACCTGTGCCCCATATGCCTTGAGGATTTTTATTTTTTCACTGCTTGCGCCCTCAGCCATGCAGATTACTGCCTTATATCCCTTTACTGCCGATACCATGGCAAGTCCGATTCCTGTATTGCCGGAGGTTCCCTCAACCACAGTTGCTCCGGGCTTTAGCTTACCCTCAGCCTCGGCAGACTCCACCATGTGGAGTGCTGCCCTGTCTTTTACGCTTCCTGCGGGATTAAAGCTTTCTACCTTAGCATATATCTTAGCCACCGTCTTTTCATTTTCTTCTATTTTATTCAAATGAACAATCGGTGTATTGCCTACCAGCTCAAGAACATTATCATAAATTCTTCCCATATTCCTCACCTCATTAAGCGGTTAGTTGATTAGTTTGCCGCGTTATACTCTTTCAGAAGATTTGCGTAAAACTCGTTTGTAGGATTTTCTGCAATAAGAGAATCAAGTGCCTCCTTATATGCGCTGGAATCTACATTCTGTGTAATGTCATAGGTTCCGAAATCTACTGCACTGCTTGAGAAAACTCCTGAATTATAAGCAGCCTCTACATATTTTTTAATGCCTGAGGTATTAGGGTCAACTGCAAATTTGGTTACTCCTCCGTAAAGATATGTTTCTACATAATCTGCTTCCTTGCCGGAATAATCTGCTACTGTCTTTACAACATCAGCCTTAACTGTTTCGTCCGTCTCACCCTGCTTATAATACTCAAACGCTCTGATTCTTGCTTTTTCGTAAGCTACAAAGGAGTCATACTTTTCTGTGTATCTCTTCTTTGAAGTTACTTCACGGCAGCATACATAATCAGGTGAAAGTTCGCCCGCCTGTGCTACAATCTCCAAATCATAAGCATCTGCATAAAGGAGAGCATATTCCATAGGTAAAAATCCAAGTTCAATCTCACCCTTCTGTACTGCCTGTGCCGTTGCTGTTGCGTCAGCATAGTATGAAACATTTCCTGTGCTCTCGTTCTCTATTGCCTCAATAGTGCTTTCGCTTACACCATTATCAAGAAGATACTGTCTTGTAATTACCCATGATGCTTCATTTCTGACAAAGCCCAGCTTAGCTGCCGTCACTTCATCAAAATTAAGAGCTTTATCAGTTCCCTTAAACTTATCAGCATTGCCCTTCTTGGCTATTACTGCACCGCCTTCAACAGCAGTTCCCGCAATAAATGTGAGGTCATAGCCTGAGCCTATTGCCTGTACATCAGCCACAAAGCCTGCCGTAAGAATATCAAGTGAATCTCCGTCCTCATTAATTGCTGTGAGTGCATCATTTCCGCCTATTGCAACCGGTGTTACCTCAAGACCCTCATCTTCAAAATATCCCTTTTCAAGAGCCAGAATATCAACCGTAACACGGATATTTCCTGCCGGATATGAAACATTAAGAGGCACAAGCTCCTTCTTTTGTGCTGTTGTTTCTGTTGTTGATGCTGTTGTCGGTGCCTGTGTCTGGCTTTGTGTTGCTGTTGTATTATCAGCCACACTTCCCTGTACTCCGCAGCCTGCAAGCGTTCCCGCTGCCAATGCTGCTGCCGTAAATAATGATACTACCTTGTTAAACTGCTTTCTCATAATTAATCCTCCTCAGTCATAAGCCTTAATGTAAGTTCTGCTGACCTACAAAGCTCATTTATATTGGTATATTCCTGCGTACTGTGGCAATTTTCCATAGCACACGCCAAAACTATGGTTTCGATGTTGTGCTCATTCAGCCGGTTTGCATCGCTTCCTCCAAATGTTGTGATACATTCCGGCCTGGTACATCGAGCCATACCTTCGGCTGCTTTGATAAACCGCGCTACGGTTTTTGAAGTTTCCTCCACTTTGTACGCCTTTATGTGTTCAGTTATATTAACTGTTGCCACTCCCTTAAATTCATTTGCCGCATCCTCAAAGGTCTTTTTGATGATGTCAGCCTCCTGCATTGCTTTTTCATGAACAAGACTTCTTATCTCTCCTTCAATGAAAACATTTTCAGGAACAATATTCCTGCCTGTTCCGCCCTTTATCACTCCGAAATTCACGGTTGTATCATCTCTGACATAACCTGTTTTCAACGTTGAGAGTGCTTTTACCGCAATATTCAATGCGTTGATTCCTTCATTCGGAGCAAAGCCTGCGTGGGATGCCTTTCCCTTAATATTTACTGCCACCGAGATTATTGACGGAGCTGCAATCGCCGCCGTTCCTACATTACCTACAAGGTCCAGCACATATCCGATTCCTGCATGGATTCTGTCATACTCAAGATACCTGCTGCCCTCACAATACGGCTCCTCAGCCACCATAAAAAGAACTTCTATATCGGGGTGTGCAAGGTTATTTTCCTTAATTAGTGTAAGCGCCTCCAATATGGATACTATTCCCGATATATCATCCGCGCCCAATACCGTATCTCCCTGTGATGTAATAATTCCATCATCACTAAGCACCGGCTTTTTACCCTTGCCAGGACTTACGGTATCCATATGTGAGGAGAACAATACCGGTTCTCCCTCAACATTTCCTTTAAGATACGCGTATATGTTGGAAGCTGCATTTGCGTATTCAGGCTTATTCTTTTGTATTTTTTCCTTTGCGCTGTCCTGATACACCGTAAGGCCCAATTCATTAAGCCTTTGCACAAGATATGCTGACACACCGGCCTCATTAAATGATTCAGAATCATAAGAAGCAAGCTTAAAGAACTCCTCCAATATTCTGTTTTTATTTACCTGATAATCTTTTTCTGCCATAACAAATCTTCCTCGTAAATAAATCATTCCAGTGTATTTCATACTAATTCTATATGATTACTCAACAATGTCAGTATACCACCTTGCGCTCCATTGTCAATACAAATTTAAGTCTGTCCAAAGCTTCCTTAAGCACGCTCCTGCTGGTAGCAATATTTATCCTCT
>CAYOHM010000080.1:0-9016 GCA_964403785.1 uncultured Alistipes sp. | reverse complement strand
GCAGCGTATTTTGCTGCCTTATGTACCGCTGCGTGCGAACTCTTAGTGCAAACGTGCCGAATAATCGCACCTATATGCCTGCACCCACCGTAGTTTCGCCATAACCTTCTCCATAACCTATATAATTTTATTGCAGAAATTATTGACACCAAATATAATATAAATATATGGTAAAGTGTGTTGTAGAGTGAGGCGAATAATGATGAAAACGCTGAATGATTATATGAACTTAAATTATCGTATGGAGATTGTACAGGACAAAGATGAAGGCGGATTTGTGGTTTCTTATCCGGAGCTTGCTGGCTGTATTACCTGTGGAGAAACCATAGAGTTGGCAATTTCCAATGCACTTGATGCAAAAAAAGCATGGTTTGAAGCCGCAATTGATGAGAATATAGAGATTAATGAGCCTGACAGCTTAGAGGATTATTCCGGTCAGTTCAAGCTTAGAATGCCAAGAAGTCTGCACCGTTCTCTGGCAGAACATTCCAAGCGAGAAGGAATCAGTATGAATCAATACTGTGTATATCTGCTTTCAAAAAATGACGCAGTATTTTCAAAATAGAAAACTACGCAAAATCACAAGGGGGTAATCAATATGGCACAGCGAATAGAATTTTTCTATGCTTCAAGAGATGGTGTTACACAGATACACGCAACGCAGTGGCTGCCCGAGGAAAGACCAGCCAAGGCAATTCTTCAGATTGTGCATGGAATGAAGGAATATATTGACAGATATGACTCCTTTGCAAGATATATTGCGGACAGAGGCTTTATCGTTGTCGGCGAGGACCATTTAGGACACGGAAGGACGGCTACGGACAAGTCGGATTACGGATATTTTGCGGCAAATAATGCTGAGATTATCCTTGTAAAGGATGTGCACCGCCTCAAAAAGCTTGTTCAGGAGGAGCATCCGGGACTGCCGTATTTCATATATGGTTTCAGTATGGGTTCGTTCATCGCCAGACAGTACCTCACAATGTATGGTGAGGGGATTGACGGGGCAATCATAGGTGGAACAGGCTGGTACAATGGTGCGGCACTTGATTTTGGAAAAGCAGTTTCAGCCCTTTTAGGGCTGATTCATTCAGACAGATACGTCAGCAAATTCTTGGAAAAGCAGATTTTCGGGAAATATAATGACAGGATAGAGAATAAGAGAACCGATTTTGACTGGCTCTCGACTGATGACAGCGCAATAGACAGGTACGTGAAGGATAAATGGTGTGGTTTCCCGTTTACGGTCAATGGCTATGCCACCCTCTTTAAAATCATTAAATATGTCCAGAAGCCTGAAAATGCAAAGAGAGTTCCGCATAATCTGCCGGTAATATTTATGTCAGGTTTGGAAGACCCGGCAGGCAGCTATGGCGAAGGAGTGAAGAAAGCGGCACGCCATTATATGTTAAACGGTATGGAAAATGTATCAATCAAGCTTTATGAGAATATGCGCCACGAGCTTCATAATGAAACAAAAAAGCACATAGTATATCTGGACATACTCGAATGGCTGGAGAGCCTGTTATAATTGATAAACATTGTCAGGCACACCCTTAATGTTAAGCATCTTAGCCCGTTTAATAAGAAATTTATAGCGGTTAGTGGCGGCGTTAATCATATAGATATAGCAGTCAATCAGCTCAGGCTCGGTAGCCTGGTCAAAATTCGAGTAAGCGCTGTCCAAGGCATATTGCGCCTGCCTGATTTCCCCCAGAATATACTTCTCGTCATAACTAAAAACTTCGGAATTGTGTTTCATATACCCCCCTAATATCAAGCCGACTGCGTATCTGGGACGTGTGCGGGGCTGCAGGTGCGTCTATGCGGCGAATCGTCACCAATATACTGTGTGGTGTTTGCGGATGCAAACCCTCCATCATAGTGCAAATGTGCCGCATAGACGCACCTGCAGCCCCGCACACGTCCCAGATACGCAGTCGGCAATAACTGTGATAACCATATTTTTTCCATTATAGGCAGAAATATGTACAAATATGAACAAATTATTAAAAAATTATAATATTATAAAAATAGTATTGACATTTTAAAAATACAAGTATAAAATCCAATCTATAACAAGTCTTGTTTTTCTATCCGAATCGGATGGATTCCAATTTTAAGCCATAGGTTTGAGTAAGGAGGGATACCTATTAGAAAAAATTGTATAATTTATGATATTGACGAAGTATATGCTCATCGCCTGATGAGTTATATGAAATCAAAGCCCCAGGTTGTATTTGATATAATGATTTTCACGGATAAAACAGCGCTTACGGAATATTTAAAGTCCAATACTGCCGAGCTTTTGATAACCTGTGATGAGGATATTATAGCGCGCGCAAATGAGTGGAAAATCGATAAGTACATAAAGCTCCTTGAAGAAGGGTTTCCGGAAAATAAATCAGAAGCCTTGGAGTATCAGCCTGTTTTTAAATATCAGTCAACGGAAAATATTATAAAAGAAATGTTAAGCTATTGCAGTATTGGAGCTAATGCGCTAAAGATTAACACCACAAAAAGCACCGGACATATATTGGGAGTGTACTCGCCGATAGGAAGATGCGGCAAGACGTTTTTTTCAATGGCTCTCGCACAGCTTCTTGGGAAAAATAAAAGAGTGCTGTATCTTAATCTTGAAGAATTTTCAGGACTGTTTTCAGGGCTGCTTAAGAAGAAGGTTTACGGTTTATCGGAGCTTTTGTATATTTACAGAAGGTCCTCGGACGGCTTTGGTGACAGGCTCTCGCAGGCAATATGCACCTTGGGCAGCTTTGATTATATTCCGCCGGCACAGTGCCCTGAGGATGTGGCAGAGGTTTTATCCGAGGAATGGGTGACCTTTTGCAATTATCTGGCAGAATATACGGAATACGATTATCTTGTTATAGATGTAGGCAGCCTGATTAAAAAGCCTGTGTATCTTTTGGGGATAATGAATGAGATTTTCGTGCCGTATGTGGAGGATGATATTTCCGAGGGCAAGATAAGGGAATTTACCGATAACCTTAAAAATATGGGAAGAACGGATATTCCTGAGGCTATGGTAATGCTTAAGGTTCCATGGGATGAGGTGAAGCTTGATGAGAATTTTTTCACTGAGAAAATCGAGTGGAGCAGAATAGGCGGTTTTGTGAGGAAGGTAATTAATGAGAGAGGTTTATAATGAAATCTTAGACAGGGTAAGGCAGCGCTGTGATTTGTCGAGGGATATGAATGAAGCTGAGATTTCCCAGATAATCGACGATATTATAATCGAGGTGTCGATGAAGCGCAGAATGACGCTTACAGAGAAAGAGCAGTGTGCAACACAGGTTTTCAATTCAATAAAGCGGCTGGATATATTGCAGGAGCTGATTGAAAATGACAGTATAACAGAAATAATGATAAACGGGCCGAATCATATTTTTTATGAGCAAAAGGGCAGGATATATGAGTGGAACAAGAGGTTTTCGGATGAAAATAAGCTGTATGACATTGCACAGCAGATAGCCTCGCGGGCAAACCGAATCGTAAATGAATCCGTTCCGATACTTGATACCAGACTTTTGGACGGCTCAAGAGTAAATATCGTCCTTCCGCCTGTGGCGCTTGAAGGTCCGACAATAACTATTCGTAAATTCTATAAGAATCCAATAACTATTCAAAAATTAATCCAATTAAATTCCATAACAGCAGATGCTGCCGAGTTTTTGGAGAAAGCAGTAAAGGCAAAATACAATATATTTATTTCCGGTGGAACAGGCTCGGGAAAGACAACCTTTTTGAACGCATTATCGAATTATATTCCTGCTGACGAAAGGGTCATTACCATTGAGGATTCCGCCGAGCTGCAGATTCAGTCTGTGACGAATCTGGTAAGGCTTGAAACCAGAAACGCCAATGTGGAGGGCACTAATGCGATTACCATAAGGAATTTAATAAAGTCCTCCCTGAGAATGCGCCCCGACCGCATAGTGGTGGGAGAGGTAAGAGGAGCAGAGGCAATAGATATGATAACTGCAATGCTCACAGGTCATGACGGTTCGCTTTCCACCGGACATTCAAACAGCCCAAAGGATATGCTTACCCGTCTTGAAACAATGATTATGATGGGTATGGATATTCCGCTGGCGGCAATCAAGAATCAGATAGCGTCGGCAATTGACATTATTGTTCACCTGGGAAGGCTTAGGGATAAATCCCGCAGGGTTCTTAATATTGATGAGGTTATTGGAATTGAAAACGGCGAGATTAAGTTAAATCCCCTGTATGAGTTTTGTGCGCAGGGTGAGGAAAACGGGAGAATTACAGGAACGCTCGTTAAGCAAAATGATTTGCTTCATACAGATAAAATGGCAGGTGCAGGTCTATGAAATTTGTTGGAAAAATATCGGCACTTAGGACGGTGCTTGATTATAAGCTCCCTAAAAGAGAACTGATTATGGGAGTTTTGGAGTGTCTGTTTCTTCTGTGCGCAGCGGCGGTTTTATTTTTTAATAACATAAAGGCAGCGTTTTTAATGCTCCCGTATATGCATTTTTTCCTTAAGGGCAAAGAAAAAAGCTTTCAGAAAAAATATTATGATACGGCTGCTAAGCAGTTTAAGGATGGTATGCTGGCAGTCAGCTCATCACTTGCGGCAGGCTACTCGGTGGAAAATGCGTTTAAAGAAGCGGTTAGCGAGCTGATTAATCTATACGGAGAAAAGTCAATAGTTGTCGAAGAATTTAAGACCATAGTAAGAAAACTCAGTTTAAATGAAAATGTCGAGGACGCAATGTGTGATATGGCGGAAAAAATCAAGCTTGAGGATGCGGTTTATTTTGCTCAGGTATTCAGGTTTGCAAAAAGAAGCGGCGGCAACCTCATTGAGATTATCGGAAAGACAGCCTCGAATATAGGGGATAAGCTGAGCGTGCTGGAGGAGATTTCAGTGCTGATAAGCGCGAAACAGATGGAGCAGAAAATAATGAACATTATGCCCTTCGGAATAATCGCGTACTTAAGAATCTGCGCATACGAATTTATAGCCCCACTCTATGGAAATTTATTCGGTGTCTGTGTGATGACGGTATGTCTGCTTTTTTATCTGGCAGCAATAAAGCTGTCGCAAAAGATAATGGATATTAAGGTATAAGGAAGTGAAGCGGTATTATGGCAGCAGGTTTAATTATTATTATGATAATCGTAATTTTTGTCCTTCTTAACAGAAATTACAAAAAAGAAATATTTGAGCCGCTTGCGGCTAAGGGCAATGAGCTGAAAATTATTTATCCGGCAGCGCTGTATTTGCTTGTTACGGTTAAAAAATTCGGAATCAGTATATCCAACATTGCCAGAAAAAAGAAGATAGAAAGTCTAAATGTTACGCTGGATAAGGCGGACAGCGAATTAATGTATAATGTCCGGCGAATATCAATTTCCCTTGTGGTTTTATTATGCGGTGCTCTGATGAACGTATTGTATTTTTTGGCACAGGCTGGCGGTACGCTTTCAGCTTATAAGATAATAAGGCCCGATTACGGACAGAGCTCGGAAAAACTCAGTATTCTTGCAAACGGAGAGGAAATGGAAATTGAGGTAGGGGCGGTGGAATTTTCACTTGAAGAAACTACGGAAAATTTTGTCAAGGCATATGAATATCTGCTTGAAAATATGACCGGAGATAATGGCAGTCTGGAAAATGTAAGCAGTAATCTTATTCTGCCGACCTACATAGACGCCTATGCCATAAGCGTTAGCTGGCTGTCATCAATGCCACAAATTATTGACATTTATGGAACTGTGAGTAATGAGGATTTTAGGGATGGATACAGCGAGGATGTGATTTTGACGGCGGTGCTTTCCTATCTTGATTATACCTGTGAGTATGAGATTAATGTTACCGTGGTTGAAAAGGAGCTTAATGAAATTCAAAGCTTCATAAGGGATTTAAGAATTTTTATAAAGGAAAGAGAAGCAGCGGGGCGGGCGGATAAGGAATTGCTTTTGCCGGATAATTTTGAAGATACCGCGGTGGTCTATGAGGATACGGACAAGGACTCCTCATACATACTTTTGCTGCTTGGAATTGTCGCTGCGGCAGCCGTGTTTTGGGGTATGGATAAGGATTTGGATAAGAAAATCAGTGACAGAAACAAGGAAATGCTGCTGGATTACTCGGAGATTGTGTCAAAGCTGAATATCCTAACCGGTGCGGGTATGAGTACCTTCAGGGCGTGGGAGAAGATAGTTTTGGATTATGAGCAAAAGGCAGGCGGACAGAATAAAAGGAGATTTGCATACGAAGAAATGAAGCTTGCATACAACAGTATTCTGTCGGGAATATCGGAGGGCAATGCGTATTCCGAATTTGGGAAACGTTGTAATATACATGAATATTTAAAATTAGGAGCATTGCTTGAACAAAATGTAAAGAAAGGAGCTAAGGGACTTTCAAAAATGCTGGAGGAAGAGGCTGTATATGCATTTGAGCAGAGGAAGAATCTTGCCAAAAAACTTGGCGAGGAGGCAGGTACTAAAATGCTTATGCCGATGATGCTTATGCTTTTAATAGTAATGGTTATCGTTATGATTCCGGCATTTACGTCCTTCTAGGCTTGGCGAAGGGAGGTGAAGGATATGCTGATGAAATTAGGAAATTGTGTCGCAGGTGCTGTCAGAAAAAACAAGGCTCTGATTGCGGATAACAAGGGTATGGGCGTAATTGAAGTTATACTGATTATTATTGTTCTTATTGGGCTGGTTATAATCTTCAAAAGCCAGATTACATCCCTGGTAAATAATCTTCTTTCAAAAATTTCAACACAGGCAAACAGTATTTAAGCACATGGCTGTCATGGAGAAACCATATATGAAAAACATCAAAATACAATTAAATAAAGATTATAGAATAAAACATTTGGACTGTGGGGATTACAGATTAAGCGGTCAGATAACCGTATTTGCTGCTTTGGTTTTCGGACTTATGGTTTCTCTGTTGACGGTGATGCTTGAGGCTGCGATATGTCAGGGCGCGAGAACGAGAATGGCGGGTATAACTAATGTATCGGTTCAGTCAGTTTTTTCACAGTTTTCGCGCCCGCTTGTTGATGAGTACGAGATATTTGCAGGTGTGGTATATGAGGAGGATGAGGTAAAAGCGCTGCTTGACGGATATGTATACGATAACTGCGATAATGGCAGCGAGTTATCGAATCTTCTGCTCTTTGAACCCTACGGTATAAAGCTTGCAGAATCGCAGATAGAGGAGCTTAAGCTCCTTACGGATGATGACGGCATATATTTTTATGATGAAGCCGTGGAGTATATGAAGCTGGGGCAGTTTTCGGATGATATTTCCTCTATTCTTGAAGATTTTACCAAGTTATCCGACAGCGAAGGTGTAAAAGAGGTTGGTGACGAGCTCACCAAACGTCAAAAGGAGGCGTGCGAGATAGATGCACTGATTCTTAAGCTCCTTATGCAGACGGAGGGAGTAAAAACCGGCAAAAGCGGATTTAGCCAGTTTTTGGGAAAATTATCGTCAGCCTCAAGCTTTGTCAAAAAAATCTGCGTAAACGGAACTGATTTCGGAAATACGGGGCTGGATAACCGATTGGTTTATGACGCCGTTTCCTCGGAATATTACGATATATCCTCGAAATTAGGTGCTCTTAAGGGTGAGCTGGACTGGATTAAGTATGTTTATAATTATCCGCTGACAAGGGGCTCATTTGTGGACGAGGGATATAGGTACAATGCCGGACTTATATGTGGTGTTGTAAATAATGTTTCCAAAAAAATAGACGAAGCGCTGGAAACCATTGAACAGATTGAGAGTAAAAGCAGTATTTTGGCAAATAATCTTGAGGGGTCAAAAACAATATTGTCACAAAATCGGGACAAAATGTCGGATGAGCTTTCGCAAAGCTATGCCGAGGAATTTGACGAGCTTTCAAAATACAAAACCGGAGAGGCAAATTCTCTTTGTGATGTGGCATTAGTAAAGGAACAGTTGTTGGCGTGCAAGGCAAGTATCGGTGAAATCTCCGCGGCTGTGAATGCGCTGGCGGGCTGTGAGATGGACATCACCACAATTGACGGCGTTTATGAGCAGATAGACGGCTGTATTGCAATATGCAGTAAATATCCCGGTGCCTCCATAAGCTTTAACTACGAAAATGTGACACTGGGAAAGGGAAAGGATATAAGCGCGCTGGAGAAAATAGGAAAAGTATTTTCAGAAGGCTTTATGAGCCTTGTTATTGAAGATACCTCCAAAATATCCGGCTATGCGGTTTCGCAATCGGACTTATCGTCCATGTACTGCAGCTATTCAAATGCCTCCTTTGACACGGACAGCGACGGAGCTGACGCGGTTTATGAGGATTATTTATACAACAAATACATAAGCACCTACTGCAGCTCATATACGGACAGCGATACGGACAAAACGGACGGCATAAAATACGAGATGGAATACGTTTTGTCAGGAAAAAGCAGCGATAAGGAAAATCTGCAGGCAGCAATAAATAAGCTTTTGGCGGCAAGATATGTTTTTGACTTGTCATACATAATGTGCGATACCGTCAAAAAACAGGAATGCCTTGATATGGCAGTTCTACTCCTAGGCTTTACTGGAGTTTATGGAGTAATAAAGACGGGGCAGTATATGCTGCTGTCGGCATGGGCATACGCAGAGGCGGTAAGTGACGTAAAAATATTGCTTGAGAAAGGCAAAGTACCCCTAAAAAAAAGCAGCGACAACTGGAAAACATCCCTGGAGTCAATAATCGAAGGCAAAATATTTGAAGGAAGTGACAACACCTCACAGGGAATGGACTACGAAACATATCTGCAGCTATTGTATTTCCTTGAGAAAAAGTCAGACAAAAGCTTCTATACCATGGACGTACTCGAGCAAAATATGATAGAAAAAGGCTACAACCACATAAGAATGTACCACTACATGTATTCACTCAAAGGAACCATAAGCTACAAGTACCGCGGCGGCAGGTACAGCTACAATCAGAACTTCGAGTTCAGATATTAA